>PXEK01000246.1 GCA_003564735.1 Cryomorphaceae bacterium | reverse complement strand
TATTTTAAGCTCCTTGGCTCGCTTCCTGAGTAAAAACTTGAGCTCTATATTGTCACATACTTCAACCAAGGCATCTACCGAATCATCTAAAAAATGTTCGACATTCTCCTCGGTAACCCCTTCATCAAATGTTTTCAGTTCGAGGTATGGATCTAACTCCAAAAGTTGGCGGTAAGCCATTTCGGTTTTGGGCAAGTCATAGTCGGGAACTCCCGCACGCAACCGATTCAAGTTACTCAACTCCAATCGGTCATAATCCGCCAAATGAAACGCACCGCAAACCCGCTCCATCGCGCAAGTTAACGCCACTGCATTTCCAACCGATAAGCCCGCAACGGCAATTTTCTTACCTGAGAGTTCCATTTGCTCTTCTCGAGTTATTTTTAATTGGTTGCGATTGGTTCTGACCATTATAAACTCCCGCTCGGGTAATATTCTGTAAGCCGTGTTTAACCAAGGGTAGTAAATGTATCTCGATTCAACATGATCAAAAGCCCTCAACCTCTCACTTATTTTACTTTCATTGTTTTTTATGCCGGGGTTTTCACAAACCACCAGCTCTTTTAACTGTTTTGTGAATAAGTCGACTACTTTCACCTCACGTGCAAAATAAGAGTTTAACTCACTACTTGTTTGAAAAATATAATTTTGCATAACTCTTTTTCAAATACTTTTCTCTTTGAAGAGGCAATAATAGAAAATATTATTTGAAAGGGCTTTAAAAATCAAACCGGGGTAAGGAAAAGAAGACTGCTATCCGAATTTAACATGGTGCTGAATGTAATTCCCATTTTTAATGTTATTTTTGCGAAAATAACCTTGCATAGAACCCATGAACGAATCTCAAAAAGCAAAGGAACCTGTTAAGGTACTTTATATAGATGATGAGGATAACAACCTCATAGCATTTAAAGCTGCGTTCCGCCGCGACTTTAAAGTGTTTACTGCTCAATCTGCCGATGAAGCACGCGATATCTTAAAAAACAATGAAAATTTCGATGTGATTATAACCGACCAGCGCATGCCCAAAGAAACGGGAGTTGAGTTCCTGGTATCTATTTTAGATTCATATCCTGACCCTATTCGAATTTTGCTCACGGGATACTCAGATATTGAAGCGGTTATTGATGCCATTAACGAAGGCCAAGTTTATCGGTACATTACCAAGCCATGGAATGAAGAGGACTTGAGAAACACCATTAAAAATGCCGCTGAAGTTCATCGCTTGAGAAAACAAAACGAAATACTGCTTCAAAAACTCGAAAAAGCCAACCAACAATTGGAATTCTTACTGCGACAAAAACTTTTAGATTAACCTTAAATCTTAAAATGTTTAAAATTCTCTGTTCGGCACTTTACTAATACCATATAGGGAATATGTGCAATTCAAAAAGCTTATCCCACAAGGCGACTAAGGCGAATATCATGATAAGAATGAAAGCCACTCTTAATATTCGTTGACTCAGGTTTCTTCTCTGTTTGTTGGGATTGTAACTCACCTTTCTCATATCTTTAAAAGCAAATATACAAAGCCTTATTAAACCAAGCATTTACTTTAACTCCGTTTAATACAAACAAAACCGTAAGCATGAAGTTAAGCGACCGTATAGTTCAGAATACCTGAATTACAAATAAAAACCATGTATGATGTTTTAAATTATCTTTGTCCAAAATCAATTCACCATGAAAATACTCTGCGCTTACTCCGCCATCTTACTCTCTCTTTCATTGATGTTTTTAACGTCCTGCAAAACCAAAAGTGAGGCTGCGGGTAGTAACAAAAAGAAAACAGAAAATACCGAAACTCAATGCGAAAATTCTGTTACCGGTGTTTTGGTAGATAAATCCGGATTAGACGGTTGTTCTATGGTCATTAAAATAGGCGACAACGAATACTTAGAGCCCGCTAATTTAGCTTCTTTCATAAAAACACCACGTGAGGGTATGCAAATTGTGTTTTCTTATGATGAGCCTGATTTTGCCAGTATTTGCATGGTGGGAACCGTAATACGCATCACGTGTATGGAGGACTTTAAAGGGTAAAACTTCAAAATTCAGCATATTTTAACCTACGCTATTGTATGCTGCCTATCATTTTCCGATTCCCCTGTAAATAAAGCCGAGTTTTTCCATTTTGTCACGGTTGAGGATGTTTCTGCCGTCAAACAAAAAGGCGGGCTTTTTCATATTGGCGTGGATTTTCTTCCAATCGTAGTCCACGAATTCGTCCCACTCAGTTAAAATCGCAATGGCATGAGCATCTTTACAAGCTTCATAAGGGTCTGTCTCAGCATTTAATGTCTCGTTGTATTGGTCTCCGCCGTTAAGATACTCTAAATCGCTGTGCATTTGATGCGGCTTTACCTTAGGGTCGAAAACAGATATTTCGGCTTTTTCTTCCAATAAATCGTTGGCCACATAGATCGCCGCTGACTCCCTTGTATCATTAGTGTCTTTCTTAAACGCCCAACCCAAGAAAGCAATCTTTTTACCGCTCACGGTATTGAATAATGTTTGTACAATATTGCGGGCAAAACGACGCTTTTGATGATCGTTCATTATAATTACCTGCTCCCAATAATCAGCAACCTCATGTAAACCGTAGGATTTGGCAATATATACCAAGTTGAGGATATCTTTTTGAAAGCAAGAACCTCCAAAACCCACCGAAGCCTTCAAAAATTTTGGCCCTATTCTGCTGTCGCTGCCCACCGCCCGTGCCACTTCGCTAACGTCGGCGTCGGTAACTTCACACAACTCACTCATTGCGTTGATACTCGAAACGCGCTGGGCCAAGAAAGCGTTAGCAGTGAGTTTTGAAAGCTCTGAAGACCAAACATTGGTCGTCAAAATTTGCTCCGGCTTCATCCAATGGGCATAAATATCAACCAAAGCTTGCATGGCAGCTTTTGACTCTTCCGTTTTTTGGTCACCACCTATAAGCACGCGATCTCCATCAAGTAAATCTTGAACGGCAGTACCTTCGGCCAAAAACTCGGGATTGGATAGAATGTGGAAATTAACCCCATTACCGGTGTGATGCAAAATACTCTTTAACGCCGCCGCCGTTCTCACGGGAAGTGTGGATTTTTCAACCACAATTTTATCGGTATCGGCAACTCGAGCAATTTGTCGTGCGCAAAGCTCTATATACTTTAAATCAGCGGCCATGCCCTTACCTATTCCGTAGGTCTTGGTAGGTGTATTCACCGATATAAAAATCATATCGGCTTCTTTTATCGCGCCGTCAACATCAGTGCTGAAAAATAAATTTTTATTGCGCGCCTCCCCAACTACTTCGGCCAAACCCGGCTCATAAATGGGAAGATCGTCTAAATCATCACTATTCCATTGAGCGATACGTTCTTCATTTATATCTACAACGGTCACCTTAACTTCGGGACACTTTTGAGCGATTACCGACATGGTGGGGCCGCCTACATAACCGGCTCCAATGCAACAAATATTTTTTACTTTCATATGATGTATTGTGGTTTTAAGTGATTAGCTTCAAAATAAATACCGCAAAAGTAGGCTTTTTAATAATTTTCGTAGGGTCCAAAGGAAAAGTTTCCGTAAAAGGGAAAAGAAATACTCCATGTTATGCTCACATGAGCAATCGATCGATGGTCTGGCTTTGCTCAGAGTTTATAAAGATTACAACGAGTATCTAAAACTCTCCACCGCCAACCGGTAGCTCTCCATACCCAGTCCGCTTATAAACCCTGAGGCATATTTAGCGGTAAGTAAATTTTGACGTATAGGTTCACGGTCAAAAATATTGGAAATATGCACCTCAACCACCGCCACGGGCATCGCTGAAATACAATCAGCCAACGAAACCGAAGTATGCGATAATCCGCCGGCATTTAAAATAAAGCCGTCAACATCCTCCCTGCATTCGTGCATCTTATCAATAATTTCGCCCTCGTGGTTGCTTTGAAAATAACTCAAATCCACATCGGGATATTCTTCATCCAAAAGCTCAAAATACTTTTCAAAAGCTCGATTTCCATATATGTGTGGTTCGCGAGAGCCCAGCAAATTCAAATTGGGCCCGTTAATAATCAGCAGTTTCGTTTTATCTTTTTTTGTCATCATCTCACATGTATTGTTCTGTTGCCTTTTGCAATGTGTCGGCGATTTGATTTTTTAATAACTCGGGTTCAATCACTTTCGCTTGCGTTCCGAATCCTAATATTTTCTCATGCAGCTCATAAGTATTGTAAACCTTAAGATCAAGATACGTTTTGTCGTTTCTTTCATACAATTTTTGTGATCTGTGAAGGGGTTTACTGCTCAGGTACTTCGCTAGTATCTCATTCACCTCCATAATCACATGCATCGGTTTTTCTTTCAAATTGGCGGTAATTCCAATCGAATGCTTAAAATACACATCGGGATTGAAGTTTGCACTGCGTTCAAAAGACTCATTGGTAACGTGAAGATTTTCCATTCGGTCCAAACCGTAAACAATAAAGTCATCTTTTTCGCGACTCTTACCAATCAAGTACCAGCGGTTTTCGAATTCTTTCAGCAAATGCGGTTCAACCGTCCTGCGCTTTACCACACCCTTTTTAAAACTCCCGTAATCGAATTCGACCACCTTAAAGCCGTCACAAGCCTTAAAAAGTAACCCCAGCAAATGGGTTCCTTTCACCTTGGGAGCGCTCTCAAACTGAATGATATTTTTGAGTTCCGCATCCCCCTTTTCGGGCTCTATAGAAACTCGATTCAAAACCTTGTCAATAGCCGTAGAATATTCCTTAAACGGTCCCACATCCCTAAACTGAACCAACGTGTTGGCCGCAATCTTTATAGCGTCAATTTCTTCGTTACTCAACGGAACATCATTGATCGTAAAATCTTCGTCTGTATAATAATAACCGCCATATTCACGATGGAAAGCAATAGGCGCTTCATACCCCAGCCCCAAATCATTTTTCATCGCGTAAATATCTTTTTCGATAGTTGACCGCGACACCCTTTTTCCCAGCGCATCAGAGCACTTTTCCATAATATCTTCAATGGAAGGGTATGGATTGTACTTATTACTAATCGAACGATCTATGATTCTGTACCTTATGAGCGCCAATTTGTTTGCGGGCATATTTTCAATTTTGACAAAAGTAAAAACTAAACCTCTCTTTTACGCATCCACAAATCTAAAGCTTCAAAATAGGATGAAGGTAAATGTGCCTTTACCGCCTTTACCATTCTCTCTTTCAAGTTTTTACCTTGATAAGGATACAGTAAAACAGCCTCCCCGGCATGAGCAAAATCCTGCTTCAAAAACGTACCGTCTAACGGCGGTAACAAGGGCACGGGGTCGCCTTTTAACTCGTACCGCACATACCTAAAATTCTTTTGGTTAACGAAATCGGCAAACGCCGCATTACCGGGCTTGGGAGTTGCGAGCGTAAACAGCTCGGGAGAAAATTGTTCCCAATCTACAGCGGCAAAAAGCGCCAGTACGCCTCCTAAACTATGACCGCACATTCGCAGCGGTTTTTCTTTATTCATCAATTGTTTCGCTTCTTTAATTTGCAGTCTCAAAAACGAGTAAATCTCCCAAAAGCCACCGTGTACCTTCACCTCTTTATCCGCCTCGGGATTGGAAACACAAAAAAACTTTAAATCGTAATACCACTCATAAAGTGCAATAGTCCCCCGAAAAACCGCGTAATAAGCATCATCGCACTCCACCAACATCCCCATGGAGAGCGACTTGCCATATTTGGCCTCAGGAGGCAGTAACTTGGGCGGACCTTGAAATTCTGCAAGCAAATCACAACCCTCAGGAAGAGAAAAAGGAGCATAACTTCCAAACTCCTCGCGCCCCACCAACGACCAATCTTTTACGTTTTTGCCATACCTCACACTCATGGCTCGTACGTAGGCACCATTGAGTAAAGGCTTGAATACATCATAAAAATATGAATGCTTCTTTTTTTGGTCAGAACCGATACCCGTCGTGAGTGAATTTGTCATTTGAATTACTGAATTGCGAGGGCAAAAGTACACACACAATGCACAATATTGAATAAGATGGACGTGTGCAAAATGTTCTGTAATTTCGCAACGCATAAATCAGCGCTTTTTTTATGGAAGATAACTTTTACGGTGCATTCAACGAAACCTCACTTGCCGAATGGCAGGAAAAAATCATAAAAGACCTCAAGGGAAAAACCCTCGAAGAGGTCAGCAAAACCACACAAGACGGCATCACAATTCAACCGCACTACCATCGCGAGAATGTGAAGCACAACAGTGGTATTCCCACTGTTTCGCCTTACCTGCGCGGACTCAAAAGAGAGAACGGGGCAGCCGAGATTGTTGAAATCATTGAAGGTACCGACAGTAAAAAACTAAACGCAATTATTTTACAGGCGCTAAACTCCGGCGCTACGGCGTTGCAAATTAACGTTGAGCGGCCCGACTTAAAAACGCTGCTAAACGATGTAGATTTGCGATACATTTCCACTTGGTTCAACGGCAACTCGCCCGAACAAACCATTAAAGAGTTTGAAAACGCCGTAAAAGAAAAACAACTCAACCCCCAAGAAATCAAAGGCAGCTATTGTTTTGACCCCTTTGGCGATTCATTACTCACCGGCAAAAAACAAAACTCCCGACAAGTCATTGAACTCTTGGCCGGGCATCACCAAAACCTACCGCGTTTTGGCTTTATTGCGGTAAATGCCAAGCACTATCACAATGCAGGGGGCAGCCAAGCGCAAGAAATTGCCTTCGCGTTATCCCAAGCTCATCAATATTTGGTCGATGCGTGTGAAGCGGGAGTGCCCTTAGACGAGTTCACCGCGCGCATCATTTTCAAAACCGCCTGCGGCACCGAGTATTTGAGCGAAATAGCCAAACTCCGCGCCTTTCGCAGTATGTGGGCGTACATCGTTGACCGCTACAAACCCGAGTTTGAATGCAGCTCGGCCACGAAAATATACTTCGAAACCTCATATCGCTTTGCCGCTATTGCGGATGAGTACAAC
>PXEK01000276.1 GCA_003564735.1 Cryomorphaceae bacterium | reverse complement strand
CATCAGAAGTCAAAAACACATTACACTTGACGAAATCGGTCGCCGACTGGCCGTGGGTGATTTCCAAGAGTTGAATATCATTGTAAAAGGTGATGTTGACGGTTCAGTGGAAGCGCTCGCCGATTCACTCTTAAAACTTTCTACCGATTCTATTGAAGTAAACGTTATTCATAAGTCGGTAGGCCAAATATCAGATAGTGACGTGCTTCTTGCCACTGCATCAAACGCCATTATCGTAGGTTTCCAAGTGAGACCTTCGGCAAGTGCCCGTAAATTGGCTGAGAAAGAAGAAATCGATATTCGTCTGTACAGTGTAATATACGACGCTATTGAAGAGGTTAGAGCCGCTATGGAAGGCATGCTCAAACCCAAAGTGGAAGAGAAAGTGGTGGCCAATGTTGAGGTTCGCGAAACCTTTAAAATCTCCAAAGTGGGTACTATTGCCGGTTGTTACGTTACCGATGGTAAAATATCGCGTAATTCTAAGGTTCGACTCATTCGAGAGGGTGTAGTGAAATACGACGGTAAATTAGGTTCACTCAAGCGCTTTAAAGACGATGTAAAAGAAGTAGCGGCAGGTTACGAATGCGGTTTAAACATCGAGAACTACAACGATATTAAAGTAGGTGACATCGTTGAAGCTTACGAAGAAGTTGAAATCAAGCAAACGTTGTAAGGCGTAAAAAGCCTCCGTTCGTCGAAACTCGATGCGCTGTGATTGCGAAAACTCCGCTTTGCGAACGTCATTAGCCATTAAGACCATTCGGCGGAAAGTGTGAAGCGGGATACGTTGCAGGTAAAGTCGAGTTCTTACAAGTAAGAAAAGCTGAAAGGTTCGTGAACCGTAAGCGGTGAGCCGTGAGCTGAAAAGACGTTGCGGGTGAAATCACAATTACTACAAGGAACGAGAAGGACGAGGTCAAGGTCGAGATGCAGGGGATAGCTAACAGCCAAAGGCTAAAGGCTAAATGCTCATAAAAACCGTCTGCAAAAGGTTCTCGCAAAGCCGCAGAGGAAAACCGTCTGCAAGAGTTTTCGCAAAACTAACGGCCAAAATCAAATTAAGCCAACGGCCATTTGACTTTAAAGATGGTGCCTTTAGGTTGGTTGGGTAGGGCTTCGATGGTGCCGCCTCCGGCTTTCACGTAAAATTTAACCAAAAACAATCCCAATCCGGTTCCTTTGGTTTTGCGGGTACTTTCATCGCCCGACCTGTAGAATTTGTCAAATATTTTCTCACGCTCCCCGGCATCAATGCCTGTGCCTTGATCCTCCACGCTAAAAACGGCAAAATCTTCTTCCCGATTTATGCGCAAGGTGACTTCGGTTTGTTTTTCGCTGTATTTTAGGGCGTTTTCAAACAAGTTGATGATCACGGAATCCAACGCGCCGGGATCGGCGAGAATTTCAACTTCTTCCTCCACTTCCACATTGACTTTGTGGGTCTCCTGCGGATGAACGTCAACAATGTCTTTGATGCGTCTGCCCAACTTTATCGATTCAGGGTAAAAGGTGTAAGAGTTATCTTCAAGTCTGGACGCCGAAAGTATATTGTTGATGAGGTTAGATTGCCGCTCCACATCTTTGAGGGCTTTGTTGATGATTTCCTTTTGCTTGGTTTGGGGTAGTTCGCGCCTCGCCAGGGTTTGCAAGTACAGTTTGATGGAGGCCAGCGGCGAGTTGAGCTCGTGCGTTACGCTCAGCAAAAAGTTGTTTTGCTGTTTGCCCAAGGCTATTTCGCGTATGAAGGATTTTCTCACTTGTCTGAATCCGATGAAGAGCAACAGTAAAAACACCGCTCCTTCGCCGGTAATCATCAGCAGTTTGTTGCGCAAAAGGGTGTTGTAATTTTCGATGTTTTCCGATCCGCTGAGTTTACCCACCTCTTTTTGCAGTTCCAAAATCTCAACGTTTAACGTGAAAATGAGGTACGCCCACCAACTGAATTGCAAAAAGATGTACAACACCAGTACGTAAAAAACGATTAAGGTCGTGGGCTGCTTTTTTTTCATCTTTTTGTTTCTTTCGAAGAGGTTGTTTTGCAGTGGATAGGGTGTTCTGACCAAAAAAACACCAAAACCCCTATTCAGGTTCCCGGCGTTGCTCATTCAAATGGCCGGCCTTCACACTTTTTGCCTACTCCAACACCATTCTCACGCGCGAATCGTCAACCTCTTCTTTGAGTTCTTCAATAATCTCATTCACCTCATCGAGCTTGGTGTTGAGCTCTTCAACTAAAAGGGTGTGCACCTCCGTCATTTGCTCATCTTCCTCGTATTGCGATGTTACGGCCTCCAATTCCTCTTCATACGTTGAGCGAATGAGGGACAGACCCTGCGCGGCGTAGAGTTTAATGAACCAAATCACATCTTTACGCGACTCTGTGTTCAAGAACGACACCACTTGCGATCTAAATTCATAATCGCTGTTTTGAGTGGCGTACTTACTCAGTATATCAAAATAACTCACACGCTCAAAGCCGGTTACCACGCTGTTCAACGACAAAAAGAATTCGTTTTTACCTTCCTTTTCCTCAGCGAGATAGAGGGTTGCCACGGTTAAGGCAAGTTGTTCGTTTGTAGTGTTTTCAAAAGCTTGTGCGTGTTGTATCCCTGCCTCGGGGTTGGTTTCGTAAAGGGCTTCCAGTGCGGCCACATTAACGTAATAGCTGCTGTCTTCAAGGGCGTTGATAATCAATTTGTCGTACTCATTTTCTTTTTGGAAATTGGGCAAGCGCGAAAGTGCCGAGGCGCGCACCGTTGATTTTTCATCTTTCACGGCCGCTGCCAGTGCTTTGGCGGCGTCCTCCTTGCGTGAATCGGGAAGTCGTTTGGTGAGCGCAATGGCTTTTTCTCTAATGCCGTAAACGGGATCGTTGATGGCGTCAATAATGGTTTGTGCCGCATCACTGTTTTTGCGGGCGTGCTTGGCTACCGACTCCAAAGCTTTCAATCGGTCTTCAAAAAGCGGTGCATTGCGGTATTGATACAAGTACCTATCAACGTGCTTTACCTCATTAATCTCAGCCAAAAGCATTTTTTCGGCATCGAAGTTCACCAAGCGCGGCTCCTGCCTAAACTCAAAAGCAAAGGTTTGTTTTACGCTGTCAATAACAATGCTTTCACGCACTTTGCTACCCTTTAAAAAGTAAAAATCGATATCCACGGGAAGTTTGAACAGGGGCGACTTTTCAAAATCTTGGGTTTGTTCCACATGAACGTACTGGATATTTAGCGAATCATCATAATCATATTCCACCTTGAGTTTGGGGTGCGATTTATCTAAAAACCACTGATTGAAAAACCAGTTGAGGTCTTCGCCCGTCACCTCTTCAAATGCCAAGCGCAGGTGGTGAATTTCAACGGCGGTGTAGGCATTATCGGTCAGGTATTTGTTGAGTGAGGTGAAAAACGCATCATCGCCCACATACTTGCGCAGCATGTGCAATACGCGTGAGCCTTTATCATAGCTGTGGCGGTCAAACATATCGCCGGGATCGTTGTGATTGAACCTGATGAGGTTTTCAACCTTACCCCGATTAAACTCTGACAAATAGTTGCGCAATTTTTTATTTAAGTGCATATCGGCAATGGCTCGACCGTGCTTGTGCTCTCGCCACAAATACTCGCAATACGTGGCGAAACTCTCATTAAGCGGCAAGTTCGCCCACGATTCACATGTAACAATATTTCCAAACCAGTGGTGCGCCAACTCGTGAGCAATCACATCTTCGGGACTTTGATCAATGAGCTCCCTATCGGTAACCTGGGCGTATTCACCAAAAATCACCGCCCCCGTATTTTCCATAGCTCCCGAAACGTAATCCCTAACCACCACCTGAGCGTATTTATCCCACGGGTAATCAAAGTCAAGAACGTTTGAGAAAAACTCCAACATCTCGGGCGTATCGCCAAAAATTTGATTGGCGTACGCACCGTACTCCTCCTCAACGTAGTAATATAAATCGAGGCTGTCGCGCCATTTGTCTTCGGTTACCGAGAATTCGCCCACGGCCATCATCACCAAATAAGGCGGGTGTTCCAACTTTTGCACCCAGTGGTCGGTTCGCGTACCGTCGCCATTGAGTTCTGAAAATTGCAACACGCCGTTAGATAGCGTTTTGTACTTCTCTTCCACCGTAATAGCCAATTCCTGAGATATTTTTTCGTTGGGTTTATCTATTGTGGGAAACCATGCCGAGTTAGATTCGGGCTCGCCCTGCGTCCAAATTTGCATCGGTTTGTCGGGGTCTTCACCCAGCGGATTTATAAAATACAGACCCTTAGCATCGGTAATGGCGCTGCTGCCCTCAATTTCCAACTCGTTGGGCTTGGCCGTGTACTCAATAAACAATTCAAACGTATCAATGCGCGTGTATTTTTGAGGCAGTTTTACCGTAATGTGCATGTCGTCGTAATCATAAGGCAGTTCTATATTTTGGTCAGAACCTACCAACGTCACTTCATTGATATCAAAGCCTTTGGCATCAATCTCAAACCGTTCAACGTCGTAAAAGTGAGGTTTAAAAATCAGATTCGCTTTGCCGTAGAGATACTGCTTTTCCCAGTCGAATTTTACGTCCAGTCGGGTGTGAATTAAATCGACCCCCCGAGTGGCGGAAGCCATGTAATTTTGGCGGGGAGCCACATCTTCAACCTCAATAGTATCAAGCGTAATAATCTCCACCGAGGGTTCTTGAGCCGATTTTTGAAACAAAGTACATCCGGCCAGCAGAAAAGCCGCGCCAATCGTAAAGAAATATTTTAACATGAACCGAGTCATTAATCAATGATAAATAAGGTAATGCAAAAGTAGGGGATTCGACCGAACCGGAGTAGATTTAGCGCATTTCGTTCGCCGGGAAAAACTCTCCCGCACAATGGCTTTGCCGGGCACCGGTAGCCTCAGCCAACACATTGATTTCGCCGCGCAAGCGCAGCACACCCAAAAACGCGAAAATAAGCGCTTCTTTAAAGTCGATAAGCAGTTCCGGTCCCGCTACGGGAGCGGCAGTGCAGTGCCGTTTGAGTAAGGACATAAATTCGGCGTTTTTTGTGCCGCCGCCCGTGACCAAAATCTTGCCCTCGGGAATATGCCGATTCAAAACAGAGGCGGTTTTTTCGGCGAGAAACCGGGTGACCGTATGCAGCGCATCGCGAGGCGAAGCCTTGTCGTATTTTTCGATCACCGGCAAAAACACCTTGTGCAGCCACTCCGTTCCCAAGCTCTGTTTTGCGGGAGAAGGATCTATGGCGAGTGCGTTTAAGTCGGCGTACAAGTCAGTGATAAGTGTTCCCGATTGTGCTATGTTACCTCCTTCATCAAAATCTTTTCCCGTTTTTTGTGCGAGGAGGTTGAGCACGGTATTCATGGGTGCAATATCAAAAGCCGGTTGAAGTTCGCCGTCACGGTATGATAAATTGATATAACCTCCCAGATTCATACATCCTTCATACTCCGCAAAAAGGAGCTTGTCACCTACCGGAACGAGCGGAGCGCCCTCCCCGCCGCGCAGCACATCGGCGGTTCTAAAATCGCAAACTACGTCGCATTGTGCCGCGTGAGCCAGTGCTCTGCCGCTGCCGAGCTGAAAAGTGTAACCCTCTCGGGGTTGGTGAAAAACGGTGTGACCGTGCGATGCGATGAAGTCGGAGGGTTCGTTGTTTAAAAACCTTTTGGCCGCGGTTCCCAGAAACGTTCCGTACTCCAGGTGCGCTTGCTGCAACCGGCTACCCGTTGCGGAGTAGGCGTTTTTGAGCATTTGGGTAATGTGCTCAGGGTAACGAACGGTTTGAGCGCGTTCAATAGCGTAAGTGTACGTATTGTTTTTTACCTCGAAGGTACACAACGCGAGATCGAGTCCGTCCAATGATGTTCCGGACATCATGCCCAAAACGCGATATGTTGTTTGGAGCGATTTTTTCACAGGTACAAAATAACGATAAATTTTAATGAGTTTGCAGGTTGATATCCCTGAGGAAAATTTGCGGCCGACATAAGGTTCAGCATTGAAAAAGTATGAAATTATCCGGTGTACCGGAAAAATTAATACAAATATTTCCGGTAAGCCGGAAAAATTCGGGGTAGTGTATCCAATATTTAACAGAAATAGAAAATCTGAAAATGATAAAAACAGTATTATGAAGCGGTTGAGTGAAGTCCTTTTCAGTTGAACAGTTGAGTTAGAAATATTTTTAGGTCTTCGATAACTTCAGATCTATTTAAATGAAAGTTCTTGGGAAGTTGATGTTTAAGTCGCTTATCCCAAGTAATATGCACTTGTTTCAAACGTTTTTGCCGAAAGAAATCATTGTAATCTTTAAATGAAATATCCTTGTAAGCACATTTCTGTAAAAATGCGGTTTTAACATCTTGCCAATTGACATTTTTGATGTTTTCTTTGATATACCACAAGTCAAAATAGTCTCTTGCTTCACCTCTGTTACGCTGTATGAGAGCTCTTAATTTTTCAGCCAATATTTCATGAACATCATAGCATGGGATGGACGCTTGAATAAGTTTACCATCACTGTAAGGGTGGATGATTTTGCAAGAGTTCCGCTTAAATAACACACTTTCGTAAAAGCGAAATTCGCACCAAATTTTTGTGTGACAATCTTTACCGAAAACAGGAGGCTTATTGCGTTCATGATTTGCGCCCCAAAAACATATTTCTACATCCCAACCTACCTGCTTATCGTTAAACTCAATCGGCTTGAATGAAAGGATTTTAAAAGCAATACCACTGATTTTTGTCACTTGGTTGCAGACTTGACGAATGTGACTCTGTGTGAGTTCAAATTCAGGATGGGTAATGGTTGCATCATTATCTTCGGAAAATCTGTAATTTTCAAAATAGCATTTTTTTAAGCAGGTGCCGCCTTTAAAAAGAACGTTATCTTGTGCCCAATTCTGACTAAATAGTGTCTGTCAATACTCTCAAGAGTCTGTCTTATAAAGTTCGAGAGCAAGGCTTGCGAAAGCTGAAAAAGCGGAGTTTACCTTCGTAAATGAGTATTTTTCAGCTGAGCGTAACGCAGCT
>PXEK01000286.1 GCA_003564735.1 Cryomorphaceae bacterium | reverse complement strand
GTAATATTTGACTTCACTGAGGTTTACATCCGTTAAAGATTGCATAGATTCAACAGCCTTTGGCCCTTGAACGGCCAACAGTGAAATGTCATCTGAAGCGTTGTAAGTCTCGGCTCCCACGCTGTTGTTTTTATTGAGCCATTCCCAATCTTTCTCAATGTTGGAAGCGTTTACCACGAGTAAATACTCTTCATCATTTATACGGTAAACAAGTAAGTCATCTACAATGCCGCCCTTACCGTTAGGAAAACAGGAGTATTGTATGCCGCCGTCAACAAGTTTGCTTGCGTCGTTTGATGTTACCTTTTGCACTAAATCAAGAGCTTGAGGGCCGCGCACATAAAATTCACCCATGTGCGAAACATCAAAAACGCCTACGTTATTTCTAACGTTGAGGTGCTCATCTGTTAATCCCGTATATTGCAGCGGCATTCTGTAACCCGCAAATTCAACCATTTTCGCGCCCAGCGCCTCGTGCTTATCGTTTAGTACAATGTTTTTCATTTCGATAGAATAAATATTATTGTTAGAATGTTTTCGGTTTTATTTTCGCTAAGTGAAATATTGACCGCCCAATCCACCGACGAACAGATTATTTATGATGCGAGGAATACACCTCGTAAACCTCTGCGGCGCGCAAAGATAAAATTACAAATGAAAAGAGCGCTTATTATCTAAGTTATGGGTAATTTTGTTTTTTATAATAATCCATAAAAACACGGCTTGCCCTGGCTGTAATGAAACACATGACCATTAACTACGAACAAAATGCTCCGCGCTGGATGATTCTGGTTTTGGACTTGATTATCTCCACCATTGCGCTGTTGGTCGCCTACTTACTTCGTTTTAATTTTGATATTCCTGATACGGAATACTTGCTTATTCCCATTGGAGTTACTGTTTCGTTAATCAGTCACGGAATCGCTTTTTTCATTTTTAAAACCTACGCCGGCATCGTTAGGCATACAGGCTTTAATGATTTTCAAAGGGTCTTTTTCGCGGCGTTTAGTGCTGCATGCTTTATGGCCGGTTCCAATTTAGTGGGCTTTTTAGTCAACGGTCAATACTTCCTGCCTTACTCTATCGTGATTATCACCTTTTTGCTCACCTTCTTTTTTATGGCGGCAATGAGGGTGACCGTTAAAATGATTTACAGAGAGATTATCAGTTATCACGGCGAAAAAATTAATGTAGTGATTTTCGGAGCAGGTGAATCAGGGCTTAATACCAAAAGGGCTCTCGATAAAATTACAGATAAAAAATACAATGTCCTGTACTTCCTCGATGATAATGATAATAAGGTGGGGAAACGTTTGGAGGGGGTTCTGATTAAAAGCGGGGGCGAAGCAGAAACCTTGTTGGCTTCCGCTGACGTAGATCAATTGATTATAGCCGTTCAAAATTTGGAGCGCGAGCGTAAAACCGAGATTGTTGAGGCAGCTTTAGCCGTAAAAACTAAAGTTTTACATGTGCCGCCCGTACAGGATTGGATTGGTGGAGAAATCAACGTAAAACAAATTAAGAACGTTAAAATTGAAGACCTGTTGGGCCGCAAGGCCATAAGTTTAGAGCAAGATAAGGTGGCCGGTGCGGTGAAACAAAAAGTAGTTTTGATTACCGGCGCGGCGGGTTCGATAGGTTCGGGGTTGGTACGTCAAATTGCCAAATTGTATCCTGAGAAAATCTTGATATTTGATCAAGCGGAAACCCCACTTTATGAATTGGAAATGGAGGTGGAAAATACTTACGGACGCAACTTGTGTGAGGTGATTGTGGGTGATATTAGAGAAAAAGAGCGGTTGCGCAATGTATTTAAAACGTACAAACCTCAACTCGTTTTTCATGCAGCCGCCTACAAACACGTACCGTTAATGGAAGCTAACCCCGCTGAGGCCGTTAAAACAAACGTGTTTGGAACACTAAACTTGGTTGATTTAGCCGATGAGTTTGGGGTAGATAAATTTGTGATGGTCAGCACAGATAAGGCGGTAAACCCCACAAACGTTATGGGCGCCTCAAAACGTATTGCCGAAATTTATGCGCAGAGTAAAAACAATGTGGCGAAAAACACGAAATACATAACTACTCGCTTTGGTAATGTGTTGGGCTCTAACGGCTCGGTAATTCCGTTATTTCGCAAGCAAATTGAAAACGGCGGCCCGCTAACGGTTACCCATCCTGAAATTACACGGTTTTTTATGACCATTCCCGAGGCCTGTCAGCTCGTTGTAGAGGCAGGAATCATGGGTGAGGGGGGTGAAATTTTTATTTTCGACATGGGGCGGCCGGTAAAAATTATTGATTTAGCAGTAAAAATGATTAAGTTGAGTGGTTTGGAACCGCATCGCGATATTGACATCAAATATTCCGGACTCCGCCCCGGCGAAAAGCTGTATGAAGAGCTGCTCGCCAATGAAGAAAATACGCTTAAAACGCATCACCCTAAAATTATGAGGGCAAAAACCCGAACGCATGATTTTGATGAGGTTTCCAAGGAAATAAAAACGCTTATTGATCTCTACGGGAAGCAAGACAATTCAAAAATGGTGCTGCAAATGAAGAAAATCGTTCCCGAGTTTATCAGTAAAAACTCTGTTTTTTCTAAGCTGGATCAAAATCAGAGTTAGCACCGAATAAATGTGCGGATAATAATAAAATGCCAACTTAAAAGATGGGTGTTACTTGCAGGCTTAGCAGCCATTTTGCGCAATTCTCAACTAATAATCCTTTTTGAAAGCACCGTCTTTCCAAGCTTGAATAAATTGTGCCCACGCCACCGGGTTTAAAATCGTAAATGAAGGGTACTGTCCCGCTTCATAAATAGTGCGATTGCGTTGGTACATTTGATACTTGAAATTTGCCGATCCGTCGTGCATCGACATGTTCATCATCTTAGCAGTCATCATATCCTTCGATAAGTTGCGTTGGGCACGTTGCAAATCATCATTGGGCAACCGCAAACTCAAAAAGGCTTCTCTAAACTCATCCTTATCGGGCCACGGGTAAATAGTTACCTCGCTAAGCTCTACCGTATCACGAGATAAAACCTGAATCATAGAGTATCTGTTTCCCTCTAAGGTATCGGGAATAACATAATAATCTGTATGGTAGCCCACGCTTGAAAAACGAATAGTATCGCCCGGTTCGGCAACGAAAGAAAAGTAGCCGTAAAAATCGGTGGTTGTACCCCTCTTGGTATTATCGATAATTACAGTGGTAAAGGGCAAGGGATTTAGACTGTCACCGTCAAGTACAACACCCGAGAACTGTATCAGGTGCAAATCATCGTCTTCTTCTTGGGCATTTACCACCGCAAAATTTGCTGTGAAAAAAGCTGCAAGTAATGTGAGTTTTAAGATTTTTATAGTCATCATTATTCGTTATGTATATGTGTAAACGTTTCACACGGTAAAAGTTTCAAATATACCGGCGGTAAATTAGTATGAAAACCGGAATGAGGTTTCCTCAACGGCTGTATTTCCAACAGCATCAGTAATATAAACCTTTAAGGTGTGAACCCCGGGCGATAAACGCGTATCATCAGGAGTAAAAACAAACTCAGCCGTTTTGTAATCGTACTCCATCAGCACCCAATTGCCGTTCACAAACCCTTCGTACTTTTTAATTCCCGATTCAGTATCGCGTATTTTAAATATGAGTTGGTCTTTTTTGGTCAGAGCAGGAACCGCCGCCGCAAACATCTTTTGAATGGTGGGCGCATTGGTGTCGGCATATACCGTGTAAGGACCCAGGCTTCGTGTTTTGAAAGTGAAGTCATTTCTCGATGGTGAAATACTACCGCCCTCCGGACTAATTACCCTCATTTTCTCATTTAGCGAAACCGCGTAAAGCTTCCCTCTAAGATGTGGGGGCACATCATGTAACCGCAGGGTGACATCAATATACTTATGTAGAGGCGTGTAAACATCGCCAATGTGATGCACGGCACTGAAACTGCGACGCAGCGGAAACTCTTTTTTGTGTACAAAATCCAAATCATTATACAGGGAGTAGGCCGGGAATCGCACCCGTATGCCGTTATCTTCAAAAACATTCTCTGTTTTATATGAAAAGCGCGTACTGTTTTCGGGGGGTAATTTTTTACCGCCGGGTGTTTGTTTATCTACATCTATTTCAAAATTGATGAGGGAAGTATTGCCGTAGGCATCTTTTACTTCAAAAGAAATACGGTGTCCAAATTCACTGAAAAACAGTTTGCCGCGCGCCGGTGATGATTGGTAAATGTTCAGCTTATTATTGGGTTCAATAAAGCACTTTTGCACCCGGCGCCTTCTTTTTTTCGTTTCCTTATAGTCGATGTGTGTGTTGATGTACCGTGTGAGCGCAAACGGAATTTCAAACATTTGATGGCGGTGAAGTGTGTCAGTGTCAACTATGAGAGAAACTCGATAAGCACCTAAACGGTTATAACTCCCGTTGGCTTTGTCAATGGTTTCAATTCCTAATCCTATTACTCCTCGTGCGGTTAATTTTAGCGGGCCCGGTAAATGGTAACTTCCGTTCCCCCCTCTAACGGTGGTGTGTAGAGGTTCGTGTTTTCCGTTTACAAGGGAGGTGTCATTGAGCGGATAAACCGAAATGGTTTTTATGATGGGTTTAATATCGTCTTTTATGTCAAAATTGAATAACAGTGGGTTTATAGGTACCTGACCGTCGGTTTTTCGAATTTCAAAATGAATGTGGGGTCCGCCCGAGCCGCCCGTATTGCCTGACTTGGCAATTTCCTCGCCGCGTTTTACGGGTAATGCACCCGGTTTAGGATAAACATCCACCTCATAGCTTTTCATTTTGTACTGTTGCTCCCTGATGTATGTTTCAAGTTCGTCATTGAGGTGGAGCAAGTGTGCATAACATGTGGTGAAGCCGTTAGGGTGTTCAACGTAAACCGCTTTCCCGTAACCGAATACGCCAATTTTTATTCGGGATACAAAACCTTCGGCGGCGGCGTACACAGGCAGGCCTTCTACCTGATTGGTTTTTATGTCTATTCCTGCGTGAAAATGATTGCCTCTAATCTCACCAAAATTACCGGCCAGGTAAATCGGAATGTCCACGGGAGAGTCGAAATAGTCCTTTGGCAGTGCATTGGGGTTCTGACCAAAAACGGAAAAACCCAAAAGAGGGAGAATGAATAAAATATACTTCATCATACGCGGTGCAAACATAATATGTAACGACATTTTACTGCTCATCTTTATAGAATTAAAGTTGAACGTGCCCCTATTGAAAGGCATATGACAATAATTTGGCCAAAACTTGTTTTAACCGATGTATCGCGCTATTTTTGTTCAAAGTTTTTTACGCTAAAATAGGCTTGATGGTTAAAGAAAAACAACCGAATTTCGACAGTTTGCAAAAGCTCGTTAATCAATTGATTGATAAGTGTGAGGCTGAGCGAAATAAGGCTTTGCAAGCGCAAAAAACTGTCGAGGTTCTCGAGAGGGAGTTGAGAGAAAAAATGGAAAAAAACGCCGATTTGGAAAAGCAATTGGAAGCCGGGATGGTGGCGAATACTGCCGGGGGCAACCAAAATACTGACCAAATGAAGCGACATGTAAGCGAGCTGATTCAGGAAGTGGATCGGTGTATAGCACTTTTAAACGATTAACGCCGGGGAATGAGTGATAAACTTTCCATAAAGGTGACGATAGCCAATAGGGTTTACCCGCTGACTATCAACAGAGATGAAGAGGAGCAAATACGTAAAGCCGTTGATTATATCAACGAAAATATGCGGGAATTGGAAAATTCCTACGCCGTAAGAGATAAGCAAGACTTACTGGCGATGACGGCTTTGTATTTTGCAGATAAAAGTTTGGCTGCAGAACAACGGGCCGCCGAGGTTTTAACCGACTCATCAGCTGAGGTTGAAAAAGTGCAACAGCAAATCGCTGAGTATTTATCGGGAAGTTTTACCGATTAATTTTAATTCCAAATTTCTTTCTTCTCAAGTTTCGAGGCTTTACTTTTAGTAGAAAATGAGAAGTATTTTCTCACAACAGGAATTAAAATTTGATTTAAAATGGATGTTATTAGTTTAGTTATTGGTGCCGTCGCGGGTATTTTGGCAGGTGCCGGCGCAATTTGGGCGCTATCAAAAAGCGCTAACCAAAAAAAGGCTGCCGAAATTTTGAAAGAGGCCGAGAAAGAAGGCGAGTTGCTTAAAGAACGCAAGTTGATTCAGGCCAAAGAAAAATTCTTAAAGCTCAAAGAAGAACACGAAAATCGTGTGGGCTCGCAAAAGGATAAAATGAACCAGGCCGAGCAGCGCATCAAACAAAAAGAAAACTCGCTGAATCAAAAATTGAAAGATGTAAACCGAAAGGATAAGGAGTTGAATATTAAAAAAGATGATCTCAATAAGCAGCTTTCAGCAATCAATATCAAGCAGGAAGAGCTGGATAAACTACATAACAAGAGGGTAGAACTGCTCGAAAATATGAGCGATATCTCAGCACAACAAGCTACTGAAGAGTTGAAAAAAGAACTCATTGAAGATGCACGTAGCAAATCGATGCAAATGATTCAGGAAATTGTTGATGAGGCAAAAATCAATGCGAATAACGAGGCGAAAAAGATTGTGATACAAAGTATTCAGCGTGTGGCTACCGAACATGCGATAGAAAACAGTGTGTCGGTATTCAATATTGAAAGTGATGATATCAAAGGGCGCATCATCGGTCGTGAGGGTAGAAATATTCGCGCTTTGGAAAGTGCCACGGGTGTTGAAATAATTGTTGATGATACTCCCGAAGCCATCATTCTATCGTGTTTTGACCCGGTGAGGAGAGAAATAGCTCGGTTGTCGCTCCACCAATTGGTAACCGATGGTCGAATTCACCCGGCCAGAATTGAAGAGGTGGTGGGCAAAACTCAAAAGCGCATTTCAGAGGAAATTGTTGATATAGGCAAACGAACGTGTATTGACTTGGGCATTCACAACATGCATCCCGAATTAATTAAAATGATTGGGCGCATGAAATACCGCTCATCATACGGGCAAAACCTGCTGCAGCACTCCAAGGAAGTGGC
>PXEK01000056.1 GCA_003564735.1 Cryomorphaceae bacterium | reverse complement strand
TAAACAGAAGTATCAAACCTACAATTCTTTTGATAAAGAGGACTTGTAGAAGATGATTGAGACTTTAGTTCCCCCCCCAACAAATTGCAATAAAGCACAATATTGTTGCTCCAAATGTTTTTAAGTAATTCAATTCTTTCATAGTATTTGGTTTTTTTATTTGCGCAAATATATACAAATTTTAATACTTGCAAAGTTTCACGTTAACAACCCGCACTATCAAAACGGCATTAGAGTACATTTATTAAATTAAATTGATGACTGGAACACTTGTAGAACCTCGCATTTTCTTTACTTTACAAAACCAACACACCCAAATCCCATTCACAACCGATTTCCACAGACGGTCTATGCAGAAGGCTTTCACCGATGGTTTATGCAGACGGTTGCAACAGTTCAACGATTCAACAATTACCTCCCTACGGTCGGTGAGCTCGGGCAAAGCCCTCGGTTCAACAATTCAACGCTTCCTACGACTCAAACATTCCGGCCATTTCGCCAAAAACTATATCTAAATCCATATAAAATCATCCTCAAACACAATTCTATACGTAAAAACATATAGTAATTGATTTTTTATACCTTTGTATGCAATTACATATAAAATGACGGCATTATCGAACTTCGTAAAAACAAGGAGAAAACAATTGGGACTAACCCAAGAAGAATTCGCTGAAAAAGCAGGAGTGGCGCTAACGGTAATCAGAAAAATCGAACAAGGCAAAGAAAACCTCAGCGTAGCTAAAGTAAATCAAGTGCTCATTATGTTCGGTCACGTTTTAGGTCCTATAAACGAAAGTCATGCGACAAGGAATAGTTAAATACAACAACGTAAAGGCAGGTGTTATTTTCGAAGATGATAACGGAGAATACATTTTCGAATATGACGAAAAGTATATTCAAATGTATCCTAATCAATTTATTACCTTCAATATGCCTGTAACCTCAAGACCGTACAAAAGTAAAAGACTGTTCCCGTTTTTTGACGGACTCATTCCCGAAGGATGGTTGTTAAACATAGCTTCCGAAAGTTGGAAAATCAACAAGAATGACCGCATGGGTCTGCTCCTTGCCTGTTGTAAAAATGCCATTGGTGCAGTAAGCGTTCACCATGTAAATTCCCGTGATGATGCATAAATGCTTGTATTGTTATCAGCTTTTAGAAGATGACGCGGCAGACTACCACCCGGAGTGCGCCAAAGCGTTTTTTGGCACAAAAAAGCCCCCCGTTTTACCTTACCGCTTAACAGAAATGGAAAAATTAGCGAAAGAGGCAGTCGAACAATCCGTCACTGTTCCCGGCGTTCAGCCAAAAATTTCTTTGGGCCGGATAAAAAGCAATTTAGAAAACAGACGGCAAGGCCGACTCACCATTATGGATGCGCTAAAAGGAGACTACATTTTGAAACCACAAAATGCCGACTATCCCCAAATGCCCGAAAACGAACACCTCTCCATGAAACTGGCTCAATTGTTCAAAATAGACATCGTACCCGTAAATATGATCAAGTTAGCTTCGGGGGAATTATGCTTCATTACAAAACGAATTGATAGGAATCCCGATGGCTCAAAAAACCACATGATTGATTTTATGCAAATTCTGGAGTCAGTAGATAAATACAAAGGCACTATGGAAACAGTGGGTAAAACCATTGGCGAATTATCGGTAAATACACTATACGACAAACTACGCTTTTTTGAGTCCGCGGTTTTCAATTATGTCATCGGCAACAACGATATGCACCTTAAAAACTATTCCATGTTCTTATCTGAACAGGGCTGGGTTCTCTCCCCTTTCTACGATTTATTGAATGTAAAAATCATATTGCCGACGGACAAAGAAGAAACAGCGCTGATGTTGGGTGGTAAAAAGAAAAACTTCAATAAAGGGTATTTTGATCGACTTGGAAAAGTATTAAAGCTAAATGACAAACAAATCAATTCCGTGTATAAAAGAATGCAAAACGGGCTTCCCCAAGCCACTCAACTCATTGATGCGTCATTCCTAAATGAAGATTTCAAAAACGAGTACAAGGCATTGATTATCGAAAGAACGAAAACTTTCAAAACATAAATCCGCAACAACACTAAAAAGCGAAGCTGTGAGCATCTATGGTAGAAATGACTTTATCTGATAATTCCAAAATTCACACAATTGAACGGTTACTCGATTCACCCTCTCCCGCAGACGGATGCAACAGTTCAACGATTCAACAATTCAATAATTACCTCCCTACGGTCGGTGAGCTCGGGCAAAGCCCTCGGTTCAACGGTTCAACGATTCAACGATTTCAACGATTACACGATTCAACCTTTCCTGCAGACGGATGTAACGATTCCAACGATTACACGATTCAACAATTCAACAATTAAACAATTCCACAGACGGTTTTCACAATCTAAATGAGCAGATGGTTTTCACAGATGGTTTATGCAGACGGATGTAACGATTCCAACGATTACACGATTACACGATTCAACAGTTCAACGATTAAACGATTCAACTTTTCCTGCAGAAGGATGTAACAGTTCAACAATTCAACAGTCCAACAGTTCAACTCTCCCTACAACACAAACAATCCCCTCCCTCCTATTTGCAATTCCAAACTCTTGTTATTACTTTGCAAAACCAAATCCAACACAGATATGAACGTATTGATCGCAGGCGGCGGCGGCAGAGAACACGCTATAGGACATAAAGTTAACCAAAGTTCAAAACTCGACAAACTGTTTTTTATGCCCGGTAATGCGGGAACGGCCGCGTTAGGTGTGAATCTGAACGGAAATCCCGAAAAATTCGAGGACGTAAAACAGCACCTGTTAAAACACGATATCGACATGTTGGTAGTGGGCCCCGAAGCACCGCTCGTAGCCGGCATTGCCGATTTCATCGCAAACGATGAAGAACTGAAACACGTAATGGTGATCGGACCCAAAAAAGCGGCGGCCCGGTTGGAAGGTTCAAAAGACTTTGCGAAACAGTTTATGAACCGACATAATATTCCCACGGCCGCACACCAAACTTTCGGTTCGGGAGATTACGACAAGGCGGTGGACTTCCTCAAAACGCTAAAGCCCCCGTATGTACTTAAAGCCGACGGATTGGCAGCGGGCAAGGGGGTTCTGATTATTAACGGTTTCGAAAAAGCTTGCAATGAACTTAAAGAAATGCTCGCGGGTAAATTTGGAGAGGCCTCAGGAAGTGTGGTCATCGAAGAGTTTTTAACGGGAATTGAACTTTCGGTTTTTGTACTCACCGACGGTAAAGATTACGTACTCCTCCCCGAAGCTAAAGATTACAAGCGCATTAAAGAAGGCGACAAGGGTTTAAACACGGGCGGCATGGGTGCCGTTTCACCGGTGGCTTTCGCCGATAGTACCTTCATGAAAAAGGTGAAATCACGCATTATTGAGCCAACGCTCACGGGCTTGGTAAAGGATAAAATGCCCTACACCGGCTTTATCTTTTTTGGGTTGATGAATGTAAACGGCGATCCTTATGTTATTGAGTACAATGTGCGCATGGGCGACCCCGAAACAGAAGCGGTACTGCCCCGACTTAAAGGTGATTTGTTAGAATTGTTTGAAGGTGCGGCCAAAGGTGATTTGGTGCGTTGTAAGTATTCTCACAATTCAGATTACGCCGTTACGGTTATGCTGGTTTCAAAAGGATACCCTGAGGCTTACGAAAAAGGAAAGGAAATTACCGGACTAAGTGAGGCCGCCAAAAAACACTTGGTTTTTCATGCGGGAACTAAAGAGTCCAACGGAAAAGTGGTTTCCAACGGTGGACGCGTAATTGCGGTTACGGGTATGGCGGGCTCGCTTGACGATGCGATTTCGTGTACTTATGACGGTGTGGCGCGAGTAGAATTTGAAGGGGTAACTTACCGTACGGATATAGGCCGAGATTTGAGGTAATATCCTTAAAACGGGTTGTATGACGCGTTCATCACTCACTCCACATCTTTGCGGTGCGGCTTTCTTTTGAGCTCAAAACTTTCACCGAGATAAACTTTACGAACTTTTTCGTCTGCAGCGAGATCTTCAGCACTGCCGGCCTTTAAAATATTGCCTTCGTACAACAGGTATGCTCGATCGGTAATCGACAGCGTTTCCTGAACGTTGTGATCGGTAATAAGTATGCCGATGTTTTTGTACTTGAGTTTGAAAACAATATTTTGAATATCTTCAACGGCAATGGGGTCAACGCCCGCGAAAGGCTCATCTAAAAGTATAAACTTAGGATCCACGGCCAGTGCACGAGCAATCTCGGTGCGCCTACGTTCACCTCCCGATAGCAAATCCCCGCGGTTGGTGCGCACATGTCCCAGCGTAAATTCATCAATGAGCTCCTCCAGTTTTTCTTCGCGCTCGCTTTTCGATAACTTGCGCATTTCCAAAATGGCCATGATGTTATCTTCTACACTGAGTTTTCGAAAAACAGAGGCCTCTTGCGGCAAATAACCGATGCCCAAATTGGCGCGCTTGTACATGGGGAAGTGCGTAATTTCGGTTTGATCGAGAAAAACCTTACCGTCGTTGGGTTTTACCAATCCCACAATCATGTAAAAAGAGGTTGTTTTACCGGCTCCGTTGGGTCCCAACAAACCTACAATCTCGCCCTGTTTTACACTCACTGAAACGCCTTTAACAACGGTTCTACTCTTGTATTTTTTGATAATGTTTTCCGCTCTCAGCTCCATGATTATCGCATTAAAATGACAGTTGCGCTTTGGCGCGTATTCCCAACCCTCTTACGCCCCAAACCGTGGCCACGTTGGGATTATCGAGGTAGTTCAATCTTTTTACTAAATCTACGCGCAACAGCTTTAAAATATTCTCAATTCCGGCACTCACCTCCATGTACGGCTCGTCACGCAAACGGCGATCTTCGGTTAGTACGGGGTGGTATAGCAAATCGGGGTTATTAAAATCGCGATTGCGTTGTGTAATATCGGCCCAAATGGCTTTGGCAGATACCACGGCACGCCACTTCAACCGGTCCATAAAAGGCACTTGCGTAGTTAACAAACCATTAAAGTGATGTTCCAGCATCAAACTCAGCGTTTGATCTCCGGCGAACTCCACAAAATTCATCATGTTGAACGAGCGGTCGTCATAGGCAAAAGTTTCGTTACCGCGCATAATTTCTAACAAGGGAAAAGGTACGGTTCCCCAAATTCTATTGGCTTCAAAGAGTAAATCGGTGGTTCCAAAAATACCCAGTTTAAATCTCTTTTCTGTCGAAAAATATATTTTGTGGAATTCGTAGTCGCTCAATAAATCGGGACTGTAAGAGTAATGCAATTCAAAGATAGGGGCGGTAGTTTTTATGGGCGCTCTGGAAAAATGGCCCTGCACAAACTTTTCGTCAAGCGCCAAACGCGTGCCCAAGGTAAACTCGGTAAAACGAATATCATCGGCGAGTTGGTCGGGTGTCAGGTTAATGGCGGGGTCTGTATCTGCCGGTCTAAATTCATTTCGATACGTAGTACTGATGCGCTTATTTTTAATTTGTATAAAATTTTGGAGCCCTACGAACCACTCTTTGGTGAATTTGGTGATGTACTCCTCTTTGTAAAACATATCATCGGCGGGAGTGCGACGCAGCGAGAGAAAGATGTTATCTTGATTGCGCCACGGCACATCAAAACCGGGCTGATAAATATCGTTGACGTACCTAAACTCCAACATGGTTAGCGGCTTATTACTGAAATAATACTCTGCACCCAAATTCACTTTAAAGCGCTCATCGCGCAACCCGTAAGCGGTATGCGCCGAGAATCGCCAGTTTTCGTGAAAGTACTTATTGGTGCGTCCGCCAAACTTCAAGCGTACGCCCTCCACATCATTGTAACTTAAAAATGTGGTGAAAGGACCTATATAAAATTTTTCTCCCGCCTTCACATATCCGCTAAAAATAAGTTCACCAATGTTAACTATGGTATTGAACTCGGGCAAACTTTGAATGGTATCTACCATTTCGTAAATACCGCGCTCTTGCTTTGTTAAAGAGTCCAACCGGTGGTTGTCCCAAAACTCCTCATCGCGATAGTTTGCACTATCGTGAATAATGGATTCGTTTACACCGGCGTAATATTCATCATCTCGAGGCTCATTGATTTTAAAATTATCGTACTTGACCGTTTTGGTATTGAACAATCCCAACCCCCGACTGGCGGGCTGAATATCAACAGTCATCTTATCCTTTACCACCATCCAGCCCAATCCGTCCTGATATGTAAACTCTTGAACTATGCGCAAATCCTCCAAAAAATTCACGTTGATACGGCTATCCACATTAAGCTCTATACTTTTTACCGCGTAGTTTTGGTTACTATCTGCAACAATCATGTACCCGGTAAAAGCCACCATTTGCGGATTTCGCGGCATAAATGAAAGCTTCTTGTATTTTTCACCGTCAATTTCCATTGAGTCGGTAACATAGTATCGATATACATTGGGCCCCAACCTTGAAATAGGCGAAGTAAACGACTTGTCCAGTAAATCGATTCTACTGTCGTAAATATCCACCTCTGAGCCCAACTTATCCAAAAACTGACTAATCCCTTCACCCATGACGCCCTCCTCAAATCCCGATATGCGCAAACCCTTCACTATTTCGCGAGTGGCTTTGGGATTCGATCTAAAGTACACTTTTGACGCTTTTTCTTTAATCAACATGGGAACATAAGGCTTGCCGTTTATGTCGCTGGTATCTACATACTCGAATGCCACTTGAAAGCTTTTGAGAGAGGTACGCTTTGTCCAAGCCTCAGTAAAATTATTCAAATCGTATTGATCTTTCACGTACTTATCGTACTCCAAATACTCCAACTTTTCGCTTTGGAGTCGGTTTTCATCTCGGTGATCTAACACCCTTCGGATAAGTGAAACAGCGGGATTGTCTTTATTGCGGTATCGTTTCTTAGGCGCCTTAATAGTTACGGTTTCCAACTCCTCCACCTTTGATTTCATTTCGAAGTTTATCTCCTGCTTCTCCCCTTTTTTCACCGGCTTTACGGCAGGCTCATACCCCATGAAAGAAGCCTTAATTTCATTCGAAGCCCATTGGGTTTCTAATTCGTAATAGCCGTTTACATCAGTGGTGGT
>PXEK01000278.1 GCA_003564735.1 Cryomorphaceae bacterium | reverse complement strand
GGATTTGGAACTACTCATTTGGTGAAATAGATGAAGTGGAATTGGTTTATCCTTCAGAACCCGAAAAAAGTTTCTTGGTCAAGCAGCAGCAGCCCGGTATTTTTGGACTGTATGACGGTGAAGGTAATGAGGTAGCCCCTTATGACACTGCCTCGGTTTTGAGTTACATTGCCATGTTCAAAGATGTAAACTTTGAGAGTTTTGAAGTCACCAAAACTCCTGAACAACATGACTCAATAGCTGCGCAAACGCCAAAAACCATTTACAAGGTTACCGACCGCAGCGGCAGAGTGAGAAAAGTAGAAACGCATAAGAAAATCATGCAAGATAAATTTGATCCTGAAACCGGCGAGCCTATTGAAGTTGATTTGGATCGAATGTACGGGATTATCGACGATGAACTTACGGTAATTGTTCAATACTACGTTTTTGACCCTTTAACCGCAGAGCTTCAAGAATTTGCACCGCTTAACAACTCGCTTTAGTTGTTGAAAACTTTTTAAATAAAGTCGGTTAATGATACCGTCCTCAACCGCTTGACAAATTTATCTTTGCCTGTTCCACATGTAAGAATTACAGACATTGATTTTCTACATTTTGAGAAATCATGTGATGCGTTTTAAACCAAAGATTATTAAATAACTAAGCAGATGAAATTCATAGTATCCAGTTCAGCGCTACTTAAACAATTACAAACCATTTCGGGTGTATTGAGTACCAATAACACCTTGGCCATTCTCGATTACTTGCTTTTTGAAAGTAAAGACGGAAAGCTCATTATATCCGGTTCCGATTTAGAAACCACCATGACCACTACATTAACGCCGGAAAAAGTGGAAGAGGACGGAAAGATTGCCATGCCCGCGCGGTTGCTTCTTGATACCGTTAAAACCTTCCCCGACCAGCCTTTGACATTTACTATTGACAAAGAAGTTTTTGGAATTGAAATTTCATCAGATAACGGTCGCTACAAGCTGAGTGGTCAAGACGGCGATGAATTTCCAAAGTCTCCCGAAATTGAAAACTCCAATACGGCTGAAATTGACAGCGGCATTCTATTTAATGCCATCAACAAAACGGGATTTGCTGCGGGAAATGACGATTTACGCCCGGTAATGTCGGGAGTTTTGTTTGAAATTGGCGAGAAAGAATCCACTTTCGTAGCAACGGATGCTCACAAACTCGTTCGATACAAAAGGTCTGATGTAAAAGGTACAAAGGCTGCATCGTTTATCATGCCCAAAAAGCCGTTAAACTTAATAAAGAATATTACATCATCTATGGACGTAACGGTGAAGATGGAATACAACGACACCAACGCCAAATTCTACATTGATGACTTAACTATATTGAGTCGATTAATTGACGGGAAATACCCTAACTACGATGCGGTAATTCCTAAAGAAAACCCCAACGTACTTACTGTTGATAGAAAAGCGTTGCTCAACTCTGTGCGTCGAGTGAGTATTTTCTCAAACAAAACCACACACCAAGTCCGTTTTAAAATGGCTGGTAGTGAACTCAACATTTCAGCGGAAGACGTGGATTATCAAAATGAGGCTGCCGAGCGACTTACCGCATCTTACGACGGTGAGGATTTATCTATCGGTTTCAACTCTCGATTTTTGATTGAAATGTTGAATAACTTGGAAACGGACACAGTTTTATTGCGCATGTCACAGCCTAACAGAGCGGGGCTCCTGATACCCGATGAAACAGAGGATAATGAAGATGTTTTAATGCTGGTTATGCCCGTGATGATTGGTTCGTAAACTGTCACGAAAACTCAAAATAAAAAAAGGTTGCAACGGCAGGTTGCAACCTTTTTTTATTTGTTGGAAGTTCCTAACTCCCCGAAAGCTTATTTTACGATAAACGTTTTCACGGCGTGACCTGTTTCTCCATTAACTTTCAAAAAATAAGTGCCTGAAGAAAGGTTCGAAATATTAATTTCCGTATTTACCGTGTTCAATGCGCCTTGAGGTATAGAGCGCAATATGCGGCCTGAAATATCCATAATTTCGATTGAAGTCACATTCTCGGTCAGTCCCGTAACATTCAAGTTATGCTGAGCCGGGTTGGGGAATATGCGAATATCCTCAGCTTGTACGTGATTCTCAACAGATGAGGGCGGGTCACCTTCGTAAGTAATCTCTAGAGTGGGTCTCATGGTTTGAGAAGATAGGCGCCCGTATAATTCCGCGCTTTCATTCGCCCCTGTAATTATGGCGAAGCCGTAGTTTTCAGAGGGGTTTGCGATCCAATCCTTCACCCAAGCTTCAAAAGCGGGGTGGCTTGTTGAATTAATAGAAATCGAAGTACTTGAAGCTGATAAATTTCCAACATTGAATTCAGCTGAGCGATCCCATGCTTCGTTCATATCATTATCAGGCCAAGAAGTAGGATAACTGGAGTGTTCCCAAGTTACATCCCCATTTGAAGCCTGCGTACCCACTGAAATATCAGTAGGGTTGGCAGGGCCTTCAGTCCAACTCTCCAACATAGGGACAAATCTGGTTTCGATAAAAACCACAGATGATGTCGAGAAACTTAAATTCAAGCTTACCTCCTTTACATCTGCGTCTGTAGGTAAGTCTGACAAATCGAAATACATGAGTATACGCGTGGTTTCCCCCTGGGCATTGGACATATACATTCTCTCTGCCTTTCCGTTGGCATTTCCCGGGTTATCAAAATAAACGGTAGCATTTTGCGTATTTGTTCGCGTTACCGTTCTTTCTTGAGCATGTAGGCCCAGAACGGCTAAAGAAAATAGCACTGATAAAAAGTAATTTCTCTTCATAATTCAATTTATTTATTAATGATACATTTAATTATTGCGGCTAAGATATGAATAATAGTGTTACACTTTCCAAATTACGATGCGTTTTTTTTTCGCTCCTGAACAATTTTTATTCTCTGAAATATTTATTTTCAAATACTTACCTCTGAATTAACGTCTTCACATATGTATTCAAGTTGTTTCGTGTACTTTAAAAAAATATAGTCGCATAAACATCTTACAAACAAAAGACCTGCTATATTCATTACATTTGCATTCTCAAATATGAATCAAATTTTTTAGATGAAAAATAAACTCGACAGCATAGAAGCCGCCATTGATGATATCAAAGCCGGGAGGGTGGTTATAGTCGTTGATGATGAGGACAGAGAAAACGAGGGTGACTTTGTAGCCGCTGCCGAAAAATGCACTCCGCAGATGATTAACTTCATGGCCACCCATGGTCGCGGACTCATTTGCACCCCCATTACCGAGAGTCGAGCTAAAGAATTGCAACTTGACTTAATGGTAGGTAAGAACACCGATCCGCACGAAACGGCCTTTACCATTTCTGTTGATTTTAACGGTGCGGGAAATACTACAGGGATTTCAGCGAGCGACCGTGCTAATACGGTAAGAGCATTGGTAAACCCCGATACAAATCCTGAAGACCTCACCAGACCCGGCCATATTTTCCCGCTTAAAGCGAGAAAAGGCGGTGTATTAAGGAGGACCGGCCACACTGAGGCGGCCATAGACTTAGCTCGATTGGCGGGCTTACAACCCGCGGGAGTGATTGTAGAAATCATGAACGAAGATGGTACCATGGCGCGTTTACCTCAATTATATGAAATTGCTGATAAATTCGACCTTAAGCTCATCTCTATCGAAGATTTAATCTCGTACCGCATGGATCATGAGTCACTTATTGAGAAAGAATCAGTAACGAAAATTCAAGACGGCGATGATGAATATAAATTGAGCATCTACAAACAAACCACCACGGGAGAAAAACACATTGCACTCACTAAAGGTACTTGGAATATAGAAGAAGAGGTTCCTGTTCGTGTGCATTCCTCTTATCTTTCAGGAGATATTTTAAGCTCCTGTGACTGTCACGCCGGTCCCGAGTTGTTTGCTGCCATCAAAAAAATCGGTTCTGAACCCAAAGGAGTATTACTGTACATGCAGCAGGAAAATATGCAGCATAAAGTAGGTAAAGACTCGGCCACTCCATCGGGCATTGACGCTATAGATGCTAAATTGGAAAATAAAAAAATGGACCCTCGAGATTACGGCGTAGGTGCGCAAATTCTAAGAGATTTAGGTGTACGTAAAATGAGACTCATGTCAAACAAAAAAACGAAACGCACCGGTATTGTGGGCTACGGTTTAGAGGTTTGCAGCTACACCCCTCTTTACTAGCTCCCGGTTTATTTTATAATAATGGTCAGAACCCCCGAATTCTTTCCAAACCGTCATCGTTTTTTGTAGGAAAACTATCGTCTAAATAAAGTAAAAACCGTTACATTTGTCACTGAAAAGATGGAGAATTTTATTGTTTCAGCACGCAAGTACAGGCCCGATACATGGGAGTCGGTAGTAGGCCAACAAGGGATTACCAACACCCTCAAAAACGCCATTGACCAAAATCATTTAGGGCAGGCCTTTTTATTTTGTGGTCCGCGAGGTGTTGGGAAAACCACCACGGCACGTATTTTAGCCAAAACCGTAAACTTAAAAGATCTACAAGGCGAAAAGCCCGAGGATGAAAACTTTACATTCAATATTTTTGAGCTCGATGCCGCCTCTAACAATACAGTTGACGATATTCGCAGCCTTATTGATCAAGTGCGCATCCCGCCTCAAACGGGAAATTACAAAATATACATCATTGATGAGGTGCATATGTTGTCCTCTGCAGCTTTTAATGCTTTCCTCAAAACATTAGAGGAGCCGCCCAAACACGCCATTTTTATATTGGCCACCACGGAAAAGCACAAAATTATTCCCACCATTATTTCCCGATGCCAGGTTTTTGACTTTAAGCGCATACAAATAAAAGATATGGTGGATCACCTCAAGCACGTAGCTTCGAGCGAAAATGTTGAAGCCGAAGATGAAGCTCTTCACGTTATTGCACAAAAAGCTGACGGCGGTATGCGTGATGCCCTTTCCATATTCGATAGAATGGTGAGTTTTTCAGGTGATAAAATTGCATACAAGGATGTGGTGGAGAATTTGAACATTCTCGATTTCGATTATTATTTCAAAGCAACAGATCACATTTTAGACGGTAATATTCCCGATTTACTCCTTCTTTTTGATGACGTACTCAACAACGGATTTGACGGAAGTACCTTCATCAACGGGCTGGCCTCACATTTTAGGGATTTGCTTACAGCCTTAAATCCGCAAACGGTCCATTTAATTGAAGCAGGAGATACCATAATAGAAAAGTACAAGGAACAAAGTGCAAAATGCGATTCGGCTTTAATTACCGCAGCGCTTAAAATTTGTACCGAGTGTGATTACAGATATCGCACAGCCAAAAACAAGCGTTTACTGGTGGAGCTTTCCTTAATGCAACTTGCCTCACTCAAACACAGCGAGGAAAAAAAAAATTAATCTCCTCTGAGTTCTCTTTTGTCGATTTCGAAATCATCGCTCCTGAGCTCAGGCCGGTATCCGGTTCGGGTTCTGACCAAAAAAAAACAACAAACTCGGCTGAATCATATCCTGAAAGAATCAAACGCGAACTTCGCGAAAAAACGATTAATCGCACTGAAAAACGTGTAGTCAGGCCTGTCACTGAAGGGAGTATAACTTCAAAAGGCGTTTTACGAATTAATAAACCCAACGGAACAAAAACAGACGGCACGGAGTTAAAAGAGGAGGCGCTAATTACCACGGGAGAACGCAACATCGTCACTCAAGAATCTATTAATGAGGCTCTTGTTAAATATTTAACTGATCTCAATATTCAAGGGAAAAAGAACCTGGAGGGAATTTTAACCTCTGCCAAGGTTGAGTTGGCCTCTGACGGGACAACGGTTATTGTGAAAATTGCCAGTCTAGCCGCCAAAAAAGAACTGGATTATCACCGCAGCGATATTATTAACCATTTTAGGAGAGTGCTTCTCAATGATGATTTGGTTTTAGACTGCGTGATTGAGCAAATTAAAAGCACAAGTACAGCGGCTAAGAAAATTTACACCCGAAAAGATAAATTCGAGAAGCTGGTTTCAAAAAATAAGTACCTTGAGGAGTTAAAAAATAAGTTAGGCTTAGATTACGACCTGTAGGTTAAGTAAACACCTCGACAACCTTGCCCTTTACTTTTTTGTTCAACAGCGGGGTATTCCTTGATTTACTTTTGAAGAACGTATCATCAAGAGTATGACTTTCATTGGGGTTGACCAAAGTCAATGATGTTTTTACGCCCTCTTCTATTGCGGTTACTTTTTCTCCCAAAATTTTGGCGGGGCCGTCAGTCAAGGCTTGAACAAACACGTCAAAATCGATACTTGCGGCAAGGTTTTCCATAAATACAGGATAAATGGTTTCAATGGTAGCGGCCCCAAATGCGGCAACATCGAACTCACACTCTTTTAATTCTACATTTTGGGGGTGGTGGTTGGTACAAATGGCATCAATGCTACCTTCATTCACACCCTTGATTAGGGCTTGGCGGTCTTTTTCAGAACGCAGCGGCGGATTTACCTTGAAGTGGCTATTAAAGCCGAGTAAAATAGCATCGTTAAATGCCAAATTAAAATAAGCCACGTCGCAGGTTACTTGGAGACCTTCGGCTCGGAATTTTTTAATGAGTTCAAGCGACCCCGCAGTGGTAATACACGAAAAATGAATGGGGCTGTCGCAGTACTTTGCCACATGTAAATCCCTATTTACCTGCATAATCTCGGCTTCGGGGGGAATACCTTTGAGTCCGCATGCGGTACTCACCTCTCCTTCATTTACCATTCCGCCGGGTGCAAATAATTGAGAGTGCGGGAAAGAAAACACCTTGCCTCCTGCGGATTTAGTATACTGTAAGGCTAGTTTGAGCAGTCCGGGATTATCAAGAGCTTTTCTACCGTTTGAAAAACACTTTACACCTGATTGGCCAAGGTCATAGATTTCTGCTAATTCTTTGCCCTCCAAATTATTTGAAAGCGCTCCATACAATTCGATCCGGAGGGGAAGTGCAGCGGCTTGATTGAGAATGTAACGCGCTGTGCTTTTTTGATCTACCACAGGGGCTGTATCCGGGTTGAGTAAGACTCCTGCAAAACCGCCGTTCAGTGCTGCTTGTGAGCCGGATTGTAAATCTTCGATATGTTCATTACCCGG
>PXEK01000110.1 GCA_003564735.1 Cryomorphaceae bacterium | reverse complement strand
GTCGGGTCATCCTGGCATGTGGGGGTCGCATCTTTGGGCGACCTTATTCAAGGCGTTGCAGTTGGAGTCACGAATACTACAAGAAACGAGATGTTCGAGGTCAAGGACAAGGACAAGGTCGAGGACGAGTTTGAGGCGGAGGAGAAGGCGGGTTAACTCAAATTAAATGAGTGGAGTCTATTCAAAAAAGTGTGTCATCGTGTTTTGAACCTTATAAGAATTGAGCGGAGAACTTTTATTCAACTCCTCCGGAGTTGTTGAAGCGATGCACAAAACCTGACCCTTAATTTGCATTGGAGGCTATTCCCATTCGACTCCTCCGGAGTCTTGAATTATGAGAATCATTTGATATTGTGCGTCTTGTGGATTTGATGGTTCGGCGTAGCGTCCCGCTACGTCGTTCCTATCCCGGCATCCGGCCGGAAATCATTATTAGATAGGTAGGGTACATGATTTTTGATAACTTATTGATTTACAAGCGTTAGCCTTGAAGGGGCGACTGCTTACAGCCCCACTCGTAGACCCCGAGAATTCGGGGTCAAGGGTGGGTTATCAATGAGCAGAAGGATTTGAGCTCTGTAAGAGCGACTTCAATTATAGCATGTTTTGAAAAAACAATTCTCGATGCAACCTTTAGGCGTACTCTGTTATAACCCCAAGCCTTCGCGGATGATTCCTCCGCCCGCCTCTGCGGTTATAAACCGATTCCCACCTCGCGACAGTCGCTCATTCAGAGCTCCGGAAATCCGGTCGTATCCCAAAACTCGCCCTACGGTCGATCACCTATGCCCATCCCATAATTGTAAAATACAAATTTCCCTTCGGGCCGTCGTGTTTGGGCGCGTTTATGTTTGGGGTTGTTCTCGATAACGATATATTGTATGAATTGATGATGCAGAGGATTTAGGGCTCTGACCAAAAACAAAAAAACCTGCATTTCTCTTCCTAGACTATACGTGCCATTATGGTTACTTTTGCACAAATTTTAATGCACGAAAAATGACAGAACTTGATATAGTGAACAGGGCTTGGGACAATCGCGAATTGCTCAAGGAAAAAGAAACCGTTGATGCCGTAAACAGTATCATTGCCGATATTGACACGGGAAAGTTGCGCTGCGCCGAACCTACCGAAAACGGTTGGAAGGTAAACGATAGCGTTAAAAAAGCGGTGGTTTTGTATTTCCCGCTTAGGCAAATGGAAACGATTGAGGTGGGACCTTTTGAATTTCACGATAAAATGGCTCTAAAAACGGGTTATAAGGAAAAGGGCGTGCGAGTGGTGCCCCACGCTATAGCGCGATACGGGGCATATATTGCGTCCAACGTGGTGATGATGCCTTCTTACGTTAATATTGGTGCTTATGTTGATTCCGGAACTATGGTAGATACGTGGGCAACGGTGGGGAGCTGCGCACAAATAGGTAAAAATGTTCACCTCTCCGGCGGTGTTGGCATCGGCGGGGTTTTAGAACCGCTACAAGCTGCCCCGGTAATTATTGAAGATAACGCTTTTATAGGCTCGCGCTGTATTGTGGTTGAGGGAGTGAAGGTGGAAAAGGAGGCGGTGCTGGGCGCCAACGTGGTTTTGACCAACAGTACGCGAATTATTGATGTTAGCGGTGATGAACCTGTGGAATACAAAGGTCGCGTTCCGGCCCGCTCGGTGGTGATTCCGGGAAGTGTGCCCAAAAAATTCCCCGCCGGAGAATACAATGTGCCCGTGGCTTTAATCATTGGCCAACGAAAGGAAAGTACCGATAAAAAAACGTCTCTCAACGATGTGCTGAGAGAGTATAATGTTGCGGTATAATGTGGGCAGACTCTTTGGCATTTGCACTGGTGGTTTTTACCTCGTTTTTTACCCTGATGAACCCGATCGGGATTATGCCGGTGTTTTTGAAAATGACCGAAAATTTAGAGGATTCCGAACGAGTAGGCACAGCCCGTAAAGCTGTGCTTACTTCATTTTTAGCATTGATGTTTTTCGCTTTTTCGGGTAACTTTTTGTTCGACTTTTTTGGTATTTCGATTCACGGACTCAGGATGGTGGGCGGTATTGTATTTTTCGTAATGGGGCAGGATATGCTCAATGCGCGATTGGCTTCAACAAAGGTGCGAAAGGAAGACGTTAAAACGTTTGTGCGCGATATTTCCATCACGCCGCTGGCCATACCTATGATTACGGGCCCCGGCTCCATAACCAACGCCATAATTCTGATGAACGATGCCGAAAGTATTGAGCTCAAAGTTACTTTTGTGTTGACAATCATCGTGCTTATGCTTCTTATTTTAACCATTTTATCATTTGCCGGTAGGTTGGTAAAGTTTTTGGGCGAAACGGGCAATTTGGTGCTTATGCGTATTATGGGTCTCATTGTGATGGTGATTGCCATTGAGTTTTTTATAGCCGGCTTAAAACCTGTAATTCAGGATATTTGGAATATACAATAGGTTGAAAAAAATACTTCTCATACAAACGGCTTTTATCGGGGATGCCATATTGGTATCGGCCCAATTGGAGTCGCTGCACCGCGCTTTTCCCAATGCGCAATTATCGCTAATGGTGCGCAAAGGCAATGAGGGTATTTATCAAAACCATCCGTTTTTACACGATGTTTTCATTTGGGATAAAAACCGCAAGTACAAGTCGTTATTCGAAAATTGGAAAGCCGTAACCGCCCAAAAGTTCGATTTGGTTTTGAATTTTCAGCGCTTTGGAGCCACCGGTCTTTTCACCGCGTTGTGCGGTGCGGTGGAGTCGCGCGGCTTTTCAAAGAATCCGTTTTCAATGTACTTCTCGAAATCCGTTCCTCATAAAATCGGCGATGGAATACACGAAACGGCACGTAACCAATCTCTTATTGATGATTTACCGGGTGTTGAGCCGCAGCGGCCTAAGGTGTATCCTTCAGGTGCGGATTTTGAAAAAATTTCATCATTTCGGTCAGAGCCCTATTTGTGCATCGCGCCAACCTCTGTTTGGTTTACCAAGCAGTACCCGGCCGATAAGTGGGTGGAGCTGATTGATGCCCTGCCCGGCCGGTACCGAGTTTATTTGCTCGGCGCCCCCGGAGATGCTGAAGCATGTGGAGATATTTTGAAGCAGACGAACAAACAAGAGGTATTCAATTTGTGCGGTCAATTGAATTTGCTTCAGTCGGCGGCGCTGACGAAGCACGCGGTGATGAATTATGTAAATGACTCGGCACCCATGCACCTGTGCAGTGCGGTGAATGCCCCTGTTACCGCGGTTTTTTGCAGCACCGTTCCCGTGTTTGGTTTTGGTCCGCTCAGCGATACGCGCCACGTTGTGCAAGTAGATGAGTCATTGGATTGCAGGCCATGCAATCTTCACGGGAAAAGGGCTTGTCCGTTAGGACATTTCAAATGCGCACGCAATATATCGACCTCGCAACTTTTAGCCACCCTCCCCAAAGACTAGGGGTGTGTTAAACTTCTTGAAAATCTTTTGAGATGAAGGCAAAGTAACTCATTTTTGCGATAGAATAAAAAATCGCGACTTTCGTTACACTACTGAGTTGGATAACCGTGCGAGCATTGACGGTATTGCGCTCTACAAATGGAATGATTACAGCGATTTTTATTAACACACAATAATTATGGACAGCGAAAAGTTTAGAACGCCTACGGCACGTGAAAAGGCCTTGTCAATCAATCTTACTGCAGATATTTATGGTTCATTCAGTGAAATTGGTGCGGGACAGGAAGTGGCCGGTACTTTTTTTCAGGCCGGGGCATCATCGGGAACCATAGCCTTATCACACTCTGCTTATGATATGAAAATAAGCGATAGTGTTTACGGGGAGAGCGGTAGGTATGTGAGCGCTCAAAGACTCAAAGCCATGCTGGAGCATGATTATGAGAATTTGGTTTCAAAACTATCTGACAGGGAGGAGGAAACGCGCTTTTTCGCTTATGCAAATACCATTGAAACGCTCAACTTCTTTAAAACCAACCAAGGCCACGGTTGGATGGGTATGCGTTTTCAATCCAAGCCGGGCGAACCACCCAACGAGTGTATTTTACATTGTTGCCTTTTAGATAACGATACACTTCTTCAACAAAAAGCCGTGGGACGGTTGGGTGTGAATTTGGCCTATGCCTGCTATCATTATGCCGATGATAAAGAGAAGTTTTTAGATTCGTTAATGGACGGCATTGCCAAGGGACGTATTGAGATTGATATGTTTAACATGGAAGGTCCTGATTTTGAATCGTGGGATAATCGCTTGATTTCGCTCAAACTGGTGAAAAAGGGTTTTACTCCGGCGGCTATGTTCGGTTCTGACGGAAATAACTTGCAACCTTCAGAAGCCCTTTACAAAAAGAATATTCTGGTTCTTCGCGGTAGGTTTAGGCCGCCAACCCTCGTAAATGTTGACATGCTTATCACGGGTTACCGACAGTTTACCCGCGAGGAGGATGTGGACAAAAAGAAAACGATGGTACTTACAGAGCTCACGCTGAACAACCTCACGAATAAAGGAGAAAAAATTGACGAGAAAGATTTCTTGGATCGTGTGGATATTTTGTGTTCGTTGGGTCAAACGGTAATCATCACGAATTTTCAACGTTACTACAAGTTGGTTACGTACCTTTCAAACGTAAATCGCGAGCGTAAAATAGGCGTTGTGTTAGGTATCAATAATTTGGCGGCCATTTTCAATCGCAAGTTTTATACTCACCTCAAAGGCGGCATTTTGGAGTCGTTCGGTATGTTGTTTGGACGTAACGTAAAGTTGTTGATTTATCCGGCTAATTCGGGAGAGCATGACGGATTGCATAACATTGAGTCGTTCGAAATTGAAGGAAAACTAGAAGGGCTTTTCTCTTACTTGAGACATAACAATCAGTTAGAGGATATTGAAAATGTCAACAAAGAGCTGCTCACCATATACAGTGATGATGTTTTAGAAATGATTAAGAAGGGCGAATCGGGATGGGAGGAAATGGTGCCCACACGTGTAGCCAAGTACATTAAAAAACATTGCTTGTTCGATTATCCTTGTCCGCCCGAAAAGCCCAAGGAAAAGAAAAAAAAGGCACCGGCGGAGCAGAGTATGTAGAATAAGTGAGGTAACTGTTTTACAGTTGACTGAAATTTGAGAGTTAAATATAAAATGAAACGCCCGCATCTATTGCGGGCGTTTTTTTTACGATGATTTTTCCGACAATTATGGTTACTTTCGCCTGACCAAAAACAATGTATCATGGCATTTTATCTTCGCAAAAGCTATGGGTTTGGTCCGCTCAGACTCAACTTATCTAAAAGCGGATTGGGCGTTTCGGGAGGCGTTACCGGCGCGCGGGTAGGCATAGGCCCCAAAGGCACATATTTTCACGGCGGCAGGCACGGCTTGTATTATCGAAAATACGGCTTGGGTAAAAGCAAAAAGAAAGGAAGTACTCAAGCACAAACCGCCAAAGTCGGGGAGCACGAGTTTTTCACTGATACCGGACTCACCTACAACAAAGGCGTATCCATGAGCGAAAACGCCAATGTGCAGCCGCTTGAAATTCCCGAAAAAACACCTTGGGCGAAGCGACTTGGCATTTCCGGTGCGTTAGCCATAGTTCTTTATTGGATGGTGAGCTCATACTTTTTATTGTTTTTGGGTTTCGGACTTTTAGGTGCCGCAGCAACGTGGTTCATTTTCTTCAACAAAAAGCAAAAGGAATTACGACAAGGCATGGGCGCTTTAGCTCAAATGTTGGAAGAGGAAAAGCCCTACTCCGCTTTACTTGAGTTTTACAGGAGTAAAACGTTTTTTGGAGAACTCAACAGGGTGTTCAATTACAATTTTTACCTCGCGATTAACGAATACTTTTACAACAATCCCGATTATATTACCAATGCCGAGCTGCGCGCTTTGGACGGGGAGATCAATCTGTCGCGAGAGGAACAAAAATCTATCAAAGCAGCGGCCTTTGCGGGTTTTTTGGATGCCGTGCTCGAAGACCATGTCATTACGGATGAAGAGTACAAGGCTCTTGTTGAACTCAAAAAAAGCTTAGGCCTTCATTCAAACGACATAAAAAGCGAAGTAACCGTCATTGAAACGATTAAAAAAATGAGCGATGCCCTCAACGCCGATTTGGAGGTGATTAAGCCTTCCGTACCACATCGGCCCGGCGAAAAAATGTACTACTCCACCGAAGGGCGTATGCTTAAATCTAAAATAATTAACCGCTTTCAGCGCGACAGGGTGCAATACAAAGAGCGCGGATATGACATTGAGTTTGAGGGGCACATTTACGTGAGCAACAAACGCATTTTTGTTATTGGTGACGGTACACGAAGTTATACCATCAATCAAATTGTTGACGTAACCCTGTCAATTGAAGACAATACTGTACAATTGGTCATTGACGGCAGGCAAACTCCCGTTATTTATACCGTCCCCGATATCGGTACCTTAGCAGGTAAAATCAACGCGGTCATTAACCAAGAACAATCTTAAAACAATAATATGGCATTGAGTGCTTTAGATATTGTAATCATCGTCGTTTTCCTGCTTATTTCACTGCTTATCGGGGTTTATTTTAGAAAAAAAGCCTCGGGCGGACTCACAGACTTCTTTCTGGGTGGCAGAAACTTGCCGTGGCTAGTGGCCGGGTTGTCCATGGTGGCCACCACCTTTGCCGCTGATACGCCTTTGGCCGTTTCAGAAATGGTGGCTCAAAACGGCGTTTCAAAAAACTGGTTGTGGTGGAGTTTTTTGGCGGGGGGTATGCTCACCGTATTCTTTTTTGCACGCCTGTGGCGTCGCGCCGGGATTGTTACCGAACTCGAATTTATTGACATACGGTATGCAGGGAAACCCGCTCGGTTTCTCAGGGGATTTAAAGCCGTTTATCTCGGCTTATTCATGAATTGCATGATCATAGGGTGGGTAAACTTGGCCTTTAGCTCCATTTTGACTGAGTTCTTTGGCGTCGATCAAAACCTTGTGCTTTGGGTCGTGTTGGGCGCTATGGTTTTTGCCGCTGCCTACAGCACTTTGAGCGGACTATTGGGTGTGGCGGTTACCGATACCCTTCAGTTTTTTGTGGCCATGATCGGGACTATAATTCTGGCTTTTTTGGTCATTGATTCTCCTGAGGTGGGCGGTATGAG
>PXEK01000319.1 GCA_003564735.1 Cryomorphaceae bacterium | reverse complement strand
GATTCAAAGTCACCATTTTTAATGCATCCTCCTCACTCACTTCGCCATACTTCACCGCCTTAGCGGCCTCTTGGTTGAGTCGGCGACCCATCTCGGCATCATCGCTGTTGATAGCAGTAAGCACGCCTTGCTTATGCATCATGGCCGCATTGTACGGAATGGCATCTTTTACCTCAAATTTGTACGCCCACCAATCGGCAAAGGTGCTGCCGGCAGCACCGTGTGCAGCCATTTTATCGGCCAGTTTGTAGCCTTCCAAAATGTGCGTAAAGGTATTGACGGTAAAACGCATACTGTCCGCAACGTGCATCAGCATGTTGATTTCACTTTGAACATAAGAGTGGCAACTAATAAATCTAGCGGTGTCTAAAATCTCGGCCAGCGCTTCCATTTCTAGGTCGATACGCGGTTGCTCGGGTTCTGACCCGGCCAAACGGCGAAGCAGCGGAATTTTGCGAATAAATCGGTCGCGGTCATTGGTGTAAGCGATGTGTTGGGCGCGGTATTCGCGGGCTCTGATGAAATAATCGTAATACGTTTGCTCCACTCCGGCGCGGGTTTGCGGGTAGCGCTCGGTGTATTTTTCGCCCCAGTTGGATTGCTTTACGTTTTCGCCCAAGGCGAATTTGATGAATCCGTCGGCATCGCTGATTTTCATTTCCTCGGCGTTCATTCCCCAACGCAACTTGATGAGTGCCGACTGACCCCCGATGGGATTGGCCGAGCCGTGCAACTGTTGCGCCGCCGTTACACCGCCCGCCAACTGCCTGTAAATATTGATATCGTCAGGGTTAATCACATCGCCAATACGCACTTGAGCCGATGACGCATGCGTCCCCTCATTCACTCCGCCCTCAATTCCTATGTGGGAGTGCTCGTCAATAATTCCGGGCGTCAGGTGCTTGCCATTGGCCTCAATCAACCTCATTTTGGGCTCGTACAATAGGAATTTCCCCACATCTTTCACCTTGCCGTTCTTCAGAATCACATCACCTTTAAACACACCGTTGGTGTCATTACTCCAAATCGTAGCACCGCGAATAAAAACATGTTCTTCAGTCGGCAGAGTATCCAAACCAAAAGCCTTGGCCGGTTTATACACTGCCCCCTCATAGTCAATCAAATATTCTTCATCTTCCTCATTTTGGTCGGTTCCGTTGCCCCGCTTAATGGCGCTCCACACAAACCATTCGCCCGAGGCATCGCGACCGCGACCGTCCAGAATTTTACCGGCGGTATTGATCTTTCCGGAGAGGCGAATCGGCTTTTGGAGTCCGCCCGCATCCCTATCCAAAACCAACGTAATCAAATGATCTTCTTTTTGCACCGTAACGCGCGTATCGTCATCAGCCTTCGCCTTCCACGCATCGCCTTTTTTCGACAGCGTTACCTCCACCACCTCATTATTCAAATTGATACGATACGTTCCCTCAATATCATCGGATTGCAACTCTTCATAACGCTCGCGCTCACCGGCGCTCCAACTTTCCATCAATTTACTACCGCGCTTAAAAATACTGTCCGATGTCACAATCAGGTTTGCATAATGTCCGGCCTCAATTCTCCCCAGAACGTTTTCGGTTCTGACCATTATGGAAGGTACAACCGTAAGAGCATCAATTATTTGGCGCTCGCTAAAATCGTTGTTCATGAGTTGGCGGGCAAAGAATTGCAGGCGACTCCATTTTTCTATTCCTTTTACGGTCAGAGCCGGATTCAACCCCGCGTCGTACAGCATACGGGCATTCGCCGGGGCAGCCTCCCAGTGTTTCATTTCTTCGAGCGAGGCGTAGAGGGCATCGTACGGATCGGAAACATCGGGAGCCTTAGGGAGCTTGAGCGGCACCACGGGACGAACGCCACTGAATTGCTCAAGTGCCTGATATTCATCGCCGTCACCGATGATAATGAGGTCGCGCTCCCACTCATCACCCAGTTGTGCGGCGCGCAGGGCACTGCGGTAGTTTTTAACGTGAAAAACAAAGGGTAAGTCCCACGCATCAAGGATGTTTTGAATAGAAAGATCGATATGATCAAGGGAATCGGTTTGATCGTACCAAAAAGCATCTAACACCGATTGCCGTAACAGCGCTATACTGCCCATCAATGAGCGCGGATACTGCTGTTTGGAGGTGCCTTTTTCAAAGGAAAAGTGCGTGGAGGCGGCATCGTTAATAATCGCCTCGTGCGCCGATTTCGTGAGAGCCGTTACCGCCCCGGTGCCGCGCATGATGCCGTCGTTGTGGTGTGTAAGCACCGCCCCGATACCCAGTTTGCGCAGTTTGCCCGCTTCATCTTCATCGGGTTCAAAATCCACGGCGGCATTTTGGTAGGGTTTTACGGCGTCATTCCATCCGAAAGCGCCTTTGTTGGAGGCATCGTATTGCGGTTTTTTTGGTGACTCGACCTTTTCCGGCTCGGGCAGACCATAATCGGAGTTGAGTTCTACAAATGCGGGATAAATAAACGCACCGTTTAAGTCAATTTCGCGGGTACCTTCGGGGATATCGATGTTTTTCCCCACGGCTTTAATCATTTGTTTTTCTATCAGAACCGAAGCGCCTTTGAGGTAACTTCCGTTTTGATAAACCTTACCGCCGGTGAGTACCACCCGGCCCGATTTACGATCGCTCACCGCCGTAAGCGGTTGGGTGCTTTGGGCACTCAGGGTAACCCCGATAAATATGGCGCCTATTACGGTCAAGAGTTTTTGCATGCGGGCAAAAATAGGGAATTTGGGGGTGAGGACAGGTTTGGAGAGTGGGTGGTTTTTTGGCGACGGGTTGGTTGATGCGGTTGTTGTGCAATAGCTGATAAGGTGTCACGCGGTGGTTAATGCGGTTGTCATTCAATTGTCATGCTGTTGTCATGGAGTGGCTAATACTGTTGTGCCGGGTTGTTGCACAGAGTTTCGCAGAGGAAACACAGAGTTTCACGGAGGGGAAATTCGGGGATCTGACAAGTTCTTACCGATTTGTGAGGACTCAATGCCTCAACTTCGAACATTCATTTTGAGGATTTTGGAAACGGGGCGGATCCTGTCAAGTCAGCAAGATAGGATACGTAAAGTTTTGCGCAAGTTTGCAGAGGGAACCTCAGCGTTTTCTTTGGCGGGCTTTGTATAGCATTTGTAGTTGATTTTATTGGAGTTAAGTACAGGATTCTAATATTGAACCTTTTAAATTAAGTTTCATTCTTCCCAACTTCGCCACTCGCATACATTTCTAAAAACTGTCCAAGGGTTGGGTTCAGAATAAAATATTACATTTGCGTTTTACTACATTAAGTGTAGTGTATTGCAAATGTTATATTGTGGCTGAAATACGGAGACATAAAAAAGTTGAGGAATATGTGAATGAGGTTCGTGCCGAAGGCCGGTTTTCATTTACTATTGACGAATTGCGCGAGCAGTTCAATATGACGGATAAGTCATTGTTTCAAGTGTTATTCCGGTTAAAAAAGAAAAACTTGATCATTCAAGTTTTCAACGGGTTTTACGGCATCTTATCCTTGGAGTATCGTAAATCGGGTACACTGCCGGTTAGTTTGTTTTTAGATCATTTGATGGCAGGTTACTTGAATAAAGACTATTATTTGGGATTGTATTCCGCAGCGAAATATCACGGTGCTTCACATCAAGCCCACATGGTCAACTATGTAGTAACCAAACCTCCCGCCTTGAGGAAAATAGAGAAGGGTGATATGAGAATTCGGTTTCATGTGAAAAAGTCTTGGCATCAAGATGATGTACGTAAAATGAAATCTGATACGGGTTATTTTAATGTTTCATCAGCTCCGCTAACTGCGTTGGACTTACTCTATTTCCCATCTGTACCGCCCGAAATTGCCATTACGGTAATTGATGAGCTTTCGGAAACCATACAACCCAAAGATCTGTTTGATTGTGCAAGCCGCTACCCCTTTGTTTCCTCAGTACAGCGATTGGGGTATATGTTGAGTAAAGTAATCGGAGCCGAGGATCTCGGCGATGTTTTAAAAGAAGTATTATCCGAGAAAAAGTTGCAATATATCAAAATGCACCCCGGGCTTTCCGCAACGGGTAAAAGAGACAGCGAATTTAAAGTGATTGTGAATACACATATTGAAAGTGATTTATGATTCCGACGAAATATATTAAAGATTGGGAAAAACACGCTCCGTGGCCTGCCGAGCAACTTATAGAACAAGACCTCATCATCAGCCGCACTTTGGTTGCACTGTTTTCCGATGAGTTTTTAAAGTCGCAACTCGCTTTTAGAGGAGGTACGGCTCTGAATAAACTGTACATGAATCCCCCGCCGAGGTATTCCGAGGATATTGATTTGGTTCAAATTGAGCCGGGCCCCATTAAACCCATTCTAAAACGAATCGGTGAAGTTGTGGATTATTTTGAGGAAAAACGCACAGTAAAGCAAAAGGCGCATAACAATACGGTGATATATTGGTTTAAACCGGAATACGATTCGAGTTTGCGCATGAAACTAAAAATAGAGATCAACTGCCGCGAGCATTTTAATCTTTACGGTTTAGTGAATCGGCCGTTGAGTGTGAAAAATGAGTGGTTTACCGGTGAGGCCGAAATCACTACTTACAAATTGGAAGAGCTTTTGGGAACCAAGCTGCGGGCATTATTTCAAAGAAAGAAGGGGCGCGATCTTTTTGATTTGCATCACATTATTTCCGGTCAGAACCCCGACATTGAGCAGATCATCAAATCTTATGAGTTCTACATGAAAAATTCTGTAGGCTACATTCCCACACGAAAACAGTTTTTGATAAATATGGAAGAAAAGAGATTAGATGAGCGTTTTAGCGCACATATTACCGGACTACTGAGGAAGGAAGTCGATTATTCACGTGAAGAAGCTTTTGATCACATAATAGGCGTTTTGAGTCCGTATATGAGATAGACGTTCTCGTGCTTTTTCACAAATTCCTCTAAAATACCAAGAAAACTCCAAGTCGATTAATAATTCCTTACACAAAACACACCCATATTTTTATAATTGAAATGGTTATACCGCGTATTGTACAGGATGTAAATACCTTAAAGTTCGATAACCCGAGGCAAATTAATTCCTCCGGGGTAGGGTAACAACGAAAAGTTTAAATATTATTCACCGCTCCTCAAACGTAATTAAAAATGAAGAACTTTTAGAATCCCTTAATTCGCCTTTATAAAAATTGTATTTTCGTAGCGAATTAATACTAAGAAAAATGATAAAAAAATCAATCAAACTATTAGGCGTTATTGCCTTAGCTTTCAGTTTCGCCTCATGCAGTGATGAAATTGACGAATTACTGGATCAACTTGCAACCACTTCTACTTATGAAGAAAAAGTAAGTCTAAATTTACCCGATACCACCCAACCGGGCGAGAAACAAACCCTTTATACCGGGCATTTCCGCATCGTAGATCTCACAGGTGATGACGCCCCTAGCGAACTGGGAGGCGATATTTCCAACGCCGCTGAAATAACCATCGATGATTTGTTTTTAAAAATAGAATCGGTTCAAGCGATTACCGACAATCATTTGCCTGAAATGAGTGGGAGAGTTCTCTTTTTCAGAGCCGACAATTACGATGAAAGTACATTGCCCGCAGACGATATTTCAGGATCTCAATTACCTGAACAAATTCAAGCCGGTGACATTATCGGCAGTATAGAGACCAAAAGCAGCGACTTCAAACAAGGTGACCGCTGGACCTATGAAGATGGTGAAGGTACGTTCTCATTAGATATTGACAAAAATGACGTTCTTGACAATGTAATAAGCTCCATTCAAAGCGGTGGAAAAGTAGGTGTAGCCGTTTATATGGAATATACCGGCGAAACTCCTTTTTCAACAGATATAACGTTGGGAATAACCGCGGCTTTTAGGATAAACCTCAGGAACTAAAAGGATAGCGTGAGGCTTACTTAAAAGTACTCGCGTGAAGATTCTGCTTCAAACCTCATATCCCGAAACATTGCGGCATATCGGAGTGTTCGGGATTTTTTTATCCTAAAACTTACTTTTCCCTTTCCCAAAATCCGACCCGAATCTACACGAAGCGAATTGAAACGGCATGAATTCATTCCATTGATTGTACGACTACAAACTCGGCTTATACTTTTGTTCAGAACCAAAAATTGCTTTGGGTCCGGAGCAGTTTTGTGATATAATTGCTTTGAGTTCAAAGCAATTCTAAAGTGAGCTCAACACAAATCGGTACAAACCGTACCGTTGTGGTTATTCGGGTTTTTTTATTAGCCCGCTATCATACAAACTTACCGGTTCAGAACCCCTAAAAAGCATGAAAACTCACAACGACTTGTGCTTTCTTGACTCAAAATTCACAATCGAACTTGCGATGAAGAAAGTCCCTAAAATTCCCCGTTTTTGAGACTATTAAAACTCCCTTTCGAGCAAAGCGGCACTCAAATCTTCTAACACATCTTTAGCGTTTTGATTCACGGGTTTTACGGCTGCGAGCGACTGTTTGGCTCGATCGGCGTATCGGTTCATCTCAGCTTCGGCGGTTTTACGCACATCCAATTCTTCAAATACCCTCAAGGTCTCAGCCACTTTTTGCTCGCCAGACAACTCGGTAGATTTTAACTTTTCCAACACCTCAAGTTGTCGATTATTGGCGCGTTCTCTAGCGAGGAGCATCAAAAGGGTTTTTTTATCGGCAAGTATATCGCCGCCGGGTTGTTTGCCGGTTTTAGCCGAATCGCCAAAGGCATCTAACAGGTCGTCCTTAATTTGAAAGGCCACCCCGACATCCCGACCAAAATTGTAAAGTAAACGTGTTTGCTCCTCATCGGCTCCCGCTAATACGGCTCCAATTTTTAGTGACGCCCCCAACAGCACCGCCGTTTTTAAGGTTATCATTTTGATGTACTCTTGCGGACTCACATTTTTACGCGTTTCAAAATTCATATCCATTTGTTGGCCCTCACAAACTTCTTTGGCAGTTTGTGAGAAAATGGGCAAAACACTATGAATTTCTTCGGGGTTTAATCCGGTAGCCAAAAGCTCATAAGCCTTAACAAACATTACGTCACCGCTCAATATGGCCGTATTTACATCCCACTTTTTGTGTACCGTGGGCTTACCTCGGCGCACGGGGGCTTCATCCATTATATCGTCGTGCATAAGCGTGAAGTTGTGAAACACCTCAACACAAACCGCCTGATTCATGTATCGCCGGATACCGGCACCGTGTAAATCTGCCGCCATGAGCAAAAGTGCGGGCCTGATTCTTTTACCTCCCAAATCGAGCAAATAACGGCACGGCTCATACAATCCTTTAGGTTGAGCACACCACTCTATACTGTTTAAAGATTCTGTAACGTGCTCGACATATTGCGAAAGTTCGGGGGAAATTTTCATGATATTATTTTCAAAAGATAATCGCCGTATCCGCTTTTTTTCAACGGCTCGGCAAGTGATAAAAGCTGTTTAGCGGTAATAAAGTTCATTCGAAAGGCCACTTCTTCAATACAGCCTATTTTGAGTCCTTGCCGTTCTTCAATTACTTCAACAAATTGACCGGCCTGCATCAATGAACGGTGTGTGCCGGTATCTAACCAAGCAGTACCCCTGTCAAGCACTTTTACATTGAGCTTATTTTTATTGAGGTACACACGATTTACATCTGTTATTTCCAACTCTCCCCGTGCACTAGGTTCAATAGCCTTCGCGATATCAACCACTTCATTGTCGTAAAAGTAAAGTCCGGGCACGGCGTAGTTTGAAAGGGGCTTTTCGGGTTTTTCATCAATAGCGGTAGCTTTCTGATTTTCGTCAAAGGCCACAACGCCATAACTTTGGGGGTTATTCACATGATAGGCGAAAACGGTAGCGCCGTCGGTTTGTGCCGCACACTCTTGAAGCGTTTGACTCAACTTTGAGCCGTAAAATATATTGTCACCCAAAATGAGTGAAACCGTATCATCTCCTATAAAATCGGCACCAATGCGAAAGGCATCGGCCAGGCCTTTGGGTTCTGACTGGGAAGCATACGAAAAAGAGCATCCTAAATGTGAGCCGTCGCCCAACAGGTGTTCAAAGCGCGGCACATCATCAGGGGTAGAAATGATAAGTATTTCACGAATACCCGCCATCATGAGCACGCTCAAAGGATAATAAATCATGGGCTTATCATATACGGGCATCAATTGTTTACTCACCGCCAAGGTTAGCGGGTACAATCGGGTGCCGGAGCCGCCTGCAAGTATAATCCCTTTCATTACTCTTCCTTTTTTTCTTTAGGTTCATCTCCGTTGCTTACTTCGAGAGAATCTAAATCAATATCTTCCTCTTCATCCCAAACCACGAGTAAAGGCTCTTTAAAGGCTTTGGTGGTCATGCTGTGATCCAGACTGAGCAGGAATGAGGGCAAAAGTACTAAATTGGCAATCATGGCGATGAGCAGGGTTATGGAGACCAATATTCCCAAGGCTTGTGTACCGCCGAATTGGGACGTGGCGAACACGGAAAAGCCCGCCAACAAAATGATGGACGTATAAATCATACTTACGCCGGTTTCCCTCACGGCAGCAATGGCCGCTACCCGAACATTCCAATTGTGTGCGGTTAACTCCTGCCGGTATTTGGCCAAAAAGTGAATGGTATCATCAATAGAAATACCAAAGGCTATGGAGAAAATGAGCAGTGTGGAAGGCTTAATGGGTATTCCAAAATAGCCCATGATGGCGGCGGTAAGCAGTAGCGGGATTAAATTGGTAAAAATGGACATGGCAATCATCCTTACACTGGAAAAAAGTGCGGCCATTAAAAAACTGATGATAATAATGGCCATGGCCAAACTGATGAACAAGTTTCGCACAAGGTAGGTGGTTCCTTTCAGGTAAGTTAATGTACCGCCGGTAAAAATCACTTCGTAATTTTCGGCATCAAAAATATCATCGGCGTCCTGTCGTACTTGATCAATAAGCGTTTTCATCTCGGAGGTTCCGATATCTCTAATGCGCAGCGATATTCTGGCGTATCGATTGGTGCTGTCCACAAATGATTTCATCAATCCGCTCGATGCATCTCCTTTTTGCGGTAAATACGGCTTGATGAATGTTTGCTCTCGACCCGAAATCAGCTTGTACTGTGAAGGCGCTCCCCCGTAAAAAGCTTGACGAACAAACTTAACCCCGTCAATAACGGATACCGGTGACGAAAACTCCTCATATTGGGCGAGCTTATCATAAAATCGGTCTATCTTTTTAAAGGTGGAGGCTTGCGTTGCCTTTCCGGGTTTTTTGGTATCCACAATGATTTCGAAGGGCATCACACCGCCGAGGTTATCTTCGAGAAAGTAAAGATCTTGAACAACATTGGAGCTGCGAGGCAAATCATCTACCAAGTTACCCGTGGTACCAATGCGAGTAATACCGTAAAGGGCCAGGGCAATTAATACCGAGGTGATGATGTAGGAATGTTTGCGGTAAGAGGTAACGGCTTTTACCAGCAGTTCTACCGTGCGCCGGATTCGGGGTTTGTTGAGGTGCTTGGTTTGCTTTTCGGCAGGGGGTCTCAAAAAACTGAGAATACCGGGAACTAAAAAGATGGAAAGGGTGAACAACAGTAGAATGTTCACCGAGGCCACGATTCCGAATTCTACAAGTACCTCACTTTGCGTGAAAGCAAAGGTTGAAAAGCCTATGGCGGTGGTAATGTTCGTCATCAACGTGGCTTTCCCTATTTTTTGAATAATACGTGTTAACGCCAAAACTTTATTCCCGTGTGTTGAGTATTCGGCGTGATACTTATTAATAAGATACACGCTGTTGGGAATGCCGATGACGATAATAAGCGGCGGAATCATACTCGAGAGTATGGTAATTTTAAAGTTGAACAGGGAAATGATTCCCAATGACCACACCACGCCCATAAGTACGATCAACATGGAAACGAGTACGGGGGGCAGACTCCTAAAAAACAGGAGGAGAATAAGAACGGTAATTCCCGCGGCATAAAAAACAAATTTGGTAAGCTCGCTTTTTATGAGGTTGGTTTGTTTATCCCGAATGTAGGGCATACCGGAGTAGCGCAGTTCGCGTCCTGTTTCTGCATGAAATTCACGGGTGACCTCATCAAACGCATCCATGAGTGCGTAGCGAGCCGGGGAGTTGAACGCCTCGGTATTCAGCACCACGGCCATTATGGAAATTGAGGAACTATCCGTGTAAAACCGGTTTTTATAGAAGGGAAGGCTTCGCACTTGATCGCGTATTTGAGCCAACTCCTCGGGAGTTTCAATTTTTTTACCGCCTATAGATTTTAGCTCAAATTTTTTCTCGTCGGTATTTTTCTCAAGCGTGAGAAGACGGTTCACGGCGGCCACGGTATCCACGTTGGGAATGGCTGCCAAACGATCACCGAAATCAAGCCATTCGTTGTAGAGCGAAACGCTCTCCAAGGGGTCTTCTTCAGAGGCGATGATAATAGTAAGCGGTTGCTTCCCGAAAAGTTCTTCAACCTTTCGGTTGTCCACGATAGCTTGGTCGTCATCCGGGAGGAGTCGGGGTAAATCCCACTGCAATTGGGTATCTGTTGCTTTATAGCCCATAAAGGCAGTGAGCAGCAGCAGCACTCCAATGACCGGAATGCGCATTCTAAGTATAAATCTCGCTAATATTTCCCACATAACGCTATCGGCGTAAACGCGACTCTATCATTATTTTTTCGACATCGGTGTATCCTACTGATGACGATGACAATCTTTTCTTTTTTCCGGTTTGAAATCGCGCGCAAAAGTAATCAATATAAAAAGGTTCGGTTTCGTTATGCGGCAAAGGGTTTTAGGTTCTGACCAAAAAAAAGTTGAAATTCAAGAATAAAAAACACCTTAATGAAGTAACGTCATTGTCGCCAAAACTATTGATTCTTTCTGCTGTCCAATTCTTTCTTCAAAGTAGAAGCCAACTCGTAGTTTTCTTCCTCAATGGCCTTATCAATTTGTTTTTCAATTTCCTTGGTGCTCAATTTTTTCAGGGCGTCTTCCTTATCTCTTTTTTCGGGAGCGTTTTGGGGTTGACTTTCCGCCTCCTCCTCTTCAATGCCCACTCCGGCGCGACGCACCACAAAATCAGAGGCGTAAATAGGGCACTTAAACCTCACGGCCAAAGCAATCGCGTCAGAACTACGGGCGTCAATTTCCTCGTGCTTCATGCCGTTATCCATAATCAGTTTGGCGTAAAAAACACCCTCTACCAAGTTGTAAATAAGCACCTCCTGCAGTTGAATATCAAAAGTGTTGGCCACGGTGAAAAAAACATCATGTGTGAGCGGACGCCCCGGTTTCATTTTTTCCAATTCAATAGCGATGGATTGAGCCTCAAAGTTCCCGATGATAATAGGTAACCTGCGCTTGCCGGCCGTATCTTCCAATATTAAAGCGTAAGCGCCGGACTGGGTGTGACTGTGAGAGAGGCCGACAACTTTTAAAGGTATTTTTTTGTCCATAGTGAGTCTTTTCGGTTTTGGATGGCAGTATAAAAGCGTCGCGGGCATGAAAACCCGCGACTTTTATAAATCAATTTCACCTCGCTCCATTCCATATTTAAGTAAATAAGACATCGAACGCGGCTTTCATTTTTACGGTTGACCGTAAAAACATACAATCATTCCGGTTAATTCGCCGCCTTGTGTGCTTTGGCCGCTTCAACAAGTTTGGGCACCACTTCAAAAGCATCACCTACAATTCCATAGTCTGCTGCCTTGAAGAATGGTGCTTCCTCATCGGTATTGATCACTACAATTACCTTACTGCCGTTAACGCCGGCCAAATGTTGAATTGCACCGGAAATTCCAATGGCAATGTAAAGGTTGGGACGAATAGCCACACCGGTTTGACCTACGTGCTCGTGGTGCGGTCTCCATTCCATATCAGCCACGGGGCGAGAACAAGCCGTGGCCGCTCCCAATTCTTTAGCTAAATCCAAAACCATTTGCCAATTCTCGGGACCTTTGAGTCCGCGACCCGCTGAAACCACCAAATCTGCCTCAGTGAGCGGAATTTCTCCGTCGCCCGATTCTTTCTCAACCTCAAGCACTTTAATTCGAGTATCGCCTAAAGCCGGAGTAAATTCAACTACTTCAGCTTCTCCCTCGCCGGCTTCTTTACCTACGGAGTTGGGCAAAATAGAAATGATTTTTTTCTCTGTTTTGATGGAGTACATCGCAAAAGCTTTTCCTGAAAAAGCGCTCTTTTTCACCACAAAACCGTTGTCGGTATCGGGATAATCCACAGCTCCCGAAACTAAGCCGGCCTTGAGGCGTGCGCTTAACAATGGCGCTACTGCTTTACCCGTAAAATCTTGCGCAAAAACCACAACATCGGCACCTTCAGCCGCAACGGCTTCTTGCATGAGCGTTGTGAGCGCTCGCGGATTCATATCTTTTTGTTCTTTGTGCACCAAAACTTTACTTGCGCCAAATTTACCCAGCGCTTTTAAATCATCGTTTGATGCGTCACCGTAGGTCACGGCAACTGCCGATTCACCCGTTTTCTCAGCAACTTTAGCCGCGTAATGAACAGCCTCATACGATGATTTGGTGATGGAACCTTCCAGTGTATCTACAAAAGCCAATACAGCCATAATTATATAATTTTTGCTTCGTTATGTAATAAGTTAATTAATTCTTCGGGGTTGTCGGCATCTATCATTTTCACCTGACCTTTTTCGGGAGGTAAAGCGTATGATACTACCTCGGTGAGTGCATCAGCACTTTCGGGTTCAACAACCGTGAGCTTTTTTCTTTTGGCAGCCATAATACCGCGCATGTTGGGAATACGCTGTTCAGCCATACCTTTAGCGGCGCTCAACACAAACGGCGTTTCCACCTCCAGTTTTTCTTTACCGCCTTGAATATCGCGAATAATGGTGGCTTTATTCCCTTCAAAATCCATTTTTGAAGCATTTGAAATGTAAGGCAAATCCATGATTTCGGCAACCATACCGCCAACTTGACTACCATTGTAATCGATGGTTTCTTTGCCTGTAAGTACCATATCGTAGTCATTCTTTTTAGCGTAATCGGCAATTTGCGCCGCCACGAAATAAGCATCAGTAGGTTCGGCATTTACGCGTACCGCATCATCGGCACCCACCGCCAACGCCTTTCGAATTACGGGGTCGTTATCTTCTTTTCCCACCGTTATTGTGGTTACCGTACCGCCGCCGGCTTCTTTAATTTCAAGCGCGCGCACCAATGCGTACCATTCGTCATAAGGATTCACAATGAATTGAACTCCCGAGTTATCAAACTCTTTATTTTCTGCCGTAAACTTAATTTTTGTAGTTGTATCGGGCACTTTACTAATAGCTACTAATATCTTCATTCTTTGAATTTATGTATTTAGCGTAAAATAAAATTCTGTTTCATTCCTTTTTTGGTCAGAACCGTAATTCCTCTGCAATCACCCTCCGCATTGCTGCCGTTCAAACACTCCTTCATACGCATAATCCGTATTCGGGTTACCCCTTGATTTATTACTGCCAAGCGCAAAAAAGTTTCATATTTACAAGCTTTTCGAAACGGCGAAAATCTAAACCGAATCACTTTTCAAATTACCCAAAAAGGAGCACAAAATTAAATATTTAGGACTTAACCGCTAACAACATTTTGCGCGTTAATGTTCGGAACCTTAAATTCAGGCCGCATCAGAAGTCACCAACACAGCCCTAAACCAATGATAAACAGTAATTCAAACCCCCTAGTCGGGGCACTTTGTCAACAATACTTAAATAGTGATTGAGTTACCTCATTTACTTGTTGGTTTAAATGCCTTTATTTTTACATTTGCACCTTTCATTTAATTGAGGAAATAATGAGAGAAATCCAATTTAGAGAAGCCATAAAAGAAGCCATGACCGAAGAGATGCGCAAAGATGAGCGTGTTTTTCTCATGGGTGAAGAAGTTGCTGAATACAACGGTGCGTATAAAGCATCAGAAGGTATGCTTGAAGAGTTTGGCGAAAAACGAGTGATAGATACACCTATTGCCGAGTTGGGCTTTGCCGGTATTGGCGTGGGTGCAGCGATGAACGGGCTTAGACCCATAGTTGAGTTCATGACTTGGAACTTTGCCATTTTAGCTATGGATCAAATTGTGAATTCATCGGCCAAAATGCTGCAAATGAGCGGTGGCCAATACGGTTCACCAATTGTATTTAGAGGGCCTAACGGTCAAGCGGGTCAGTTGGCCGCCACACACTCACAAAGTTTTGAAAGCATTTATGGCCACGTGCCGGGGTTAAAAGTAATTACCCCTTCAAATCCATACGATGCTAAAGGCTTATTGAAGTCTGCCATACGCGATGACGACCCTGTTGTATTTTTTGAGAGTGAAAAAATGTACGGCGATAAAGGCGAGGTGCCCGATAGCGAATACTTAATTCCCATTGGTAAAGCCGACGTTAAAAAAGAAGGTAAAGATGTAACCATTGTATCTTTTGGTAAAATAATGAAAGTAGCCCTTAAAGCCGCTGAAGAACTTGAAAAAGAGGGAATCAACGCCGAGGTTATCGATTTGCGCACCATTAGGCCCATGGATCACGAAACCATTATCGAGTCGGTGAAAAAAACGAACCGATTGGTGATTTTGGAAGAAAGCTGGCCGCAAGCCTCCATTTCTTCAGAGATTGCTTATATCGTACAAAGCCAAGCTTTTGATTATTTAGATGCTCCTATACGACGCTTAACTCAATCAGATACTCCTTTTGCATTTGCCAAAGAATTAATCGATGAAGCCTTGCCGGGAGTAGAAGACGTAGTAAAGGCTGCCAAAGCTTCAAGATACGAGCTGTAAGTATTGATAGTCCCCCTGGATGATGCTGCCGGTTCCAATATAATGGCGTTACTCGTCCATCCCCTACCGGCTTTCAATAAACCCAAAATATTTGATTTCAAAAAAATGCGACTTCCGGCAGGAGTCGCATTTTTTTTTGGTTCTGACCACAAACGCACCCAATACAAACTCTTAAATACGTAGTAAACGTAGTTAGAAAACAAAAAATACAGTACTTTTGGCGCATTTTTTAGGAAAAGGCATAAAAAGATGCTAAACCGTTAATTTTAAAACTGAACGTATATTATGGAAAATTTAGTTTACCTTCTTCCGATTTTCGGAATTATTGCGATTATTTACATGGCCATACTGGCTAAGTGGGTGAAGAAACAAGACAGCGGTGACGACCGAATGAAAGAGTTAGCGCTTTATATTAGACAAGGCGCCATGGCTTTTCTCAAAGCGGAATATAGAATTTTGGTTATTTTCGTAATTGCCGCAGGTATTCTCTTGGGCATTGTGTCTCAATTGGTGGAAACCACTCACTGGTTTATTGTGATTGCCTTTGTCATTGGCGCGGTTTTCTCGGCCATTGCGGGAAATATAGGTATGCGTATTGCTACCGATGCCAACGTGCGCACTACGCAGGCAGCCCGTACAAGTATTGTAAAGGCACTTCGCGTATCCTTCTCGGGAGGTACGGTTATGGGGCTGGGCGTTGCCGGCTTGGCTGTTTTTGGCCTTAGTGCTCTTTTTGCCGTTCTGTTTTATTGGTTCATGGGCGGTGAATGGACAAATGATCATGATATGACGGTTGTTTTGGAAGCGCTGGCCGGATTTTCACTGGGCGCTGAGTCTATCGCGCTTTTTGCCCGTGTAGGCGGTGGTATTTACACTAAAGCGGCCGATGTGGGTGCCGACTTGGTAGGTAAGGTTGAAGCGGGAATTCCCGAGGATGACCCTCGTAACCCGGCCACTATAGCAGATAATGTGGGTGATAACGTAGGTGATGTTGCCGGTATGGGTGCCGATTTGTTCGGTTCGTATGTGGCCACCATGCTCGCGGCTATGGTTCTGGGGAATTATGTAATCAGTAATGCGGGAGGTTCAATCGATGATGCCTTTGGAGGAATAGGTCCTATTTTACTTCCGGTACTCATTGCCGGTTTGGGTATCATATTTTCTATTGTGGGTACTTTGCTTATTCGCATCAAAGACAACAACGCAAAAGAGCCCCAAGTGCAAGCCGCACTCAATTTGGGTAACTGGACTTCTATTATCTTAACAGCCATAGCTTCTTTCTTTGTCATTAGATGGATGCTGCCCGAGGCTATGGTGATGGAGTTTTTTGGTGAAGCAGACAAAACCATTTCATCAAACGATGTATTTTTCTCGGTTGTTATAGGGTTAGCCGTAGGCGGACTCATTTCTTACTTTACCGAGTACTACACCGGTTTGGGTAAAAAGCCTGTTGATGATATTGTACAAAAGTCATCGACAGGTGCAGCAACAAATATTATTGCCGGTTTAGGTGTAGGTATGATTTCTACATTTTTACCCATAATCCTTTTTGCGGGTGCCATTTGGGCCGCATATTCATTCGCCGGTTTTTACGGCGTTGCCATTGCCGCATCAGCCATGATGGCTACAACGGCTATGCAGTTGGCTATTGATGCCTTTGGCCCTATTGCCGATAACGCAGGCGGTATTGCCGAAATGAGCGAACTACCCGAAGAAGTAAGAGAACGTACCGATATTTTAGACTCTGTAGGAAACACCACCGCGGCTATTGGTAAAGGTTTTGCTATTGCTTCCGCGGCTCTAACCGCCCTGGCACTATTTGCCGCTTACGTAAAGTTCACGGGAATTGACGGTATTAATATTTTCAAAGCTCCCGTGTTGGCCATGTTGTTTATCGGGGCTATGATTCCGGTGGTTTTCTCGGCATTGGCCATGAACTCGGTTGGTAAAGCAGCCATGGAAATGGTGAAAGAGGTGCGCCGCCAATTTAAAGAAATACCGGGGATTATGGAAGGTAAGGCACAACCCGAATACGACAAATGTGTTGATATTTCAACACGCGCCGCTTTGCGTGAAATGATGTTGCCGGGTGCCATGACTATAGTTTTCCCTATCGTTATTGCGTTTTTCCCGCTCATATTCAACTACAGCGCGCTTGAAGCGGCTGAAATGTTAGGCGGTTACATGGCAGGCGTTACCGTATCAGGTGTGCTTTGGGCTATTTTCCAAAACAACGCCGGCGGTGCTTGGGATAACGCCAAAAAATCTTTTGAGGCCGGTGTTGAAATAGACGGTGAAATGACTTATAAAGGTTCTGAAGCGCACAAAGCGGCGGTGACGGGAGATACGGTAGGTGATCCGTTTAAAGATACATCAGGCCCTTCAATGAATATCCTGATCAAACTCACGTGTTTGGTAGGTCTTGTGATTTCACCTATTTTGGGTCAGCTCGCCGGCACTACTCACCACGACCACGCTGAGGAAAATCAACCCGAAAAGGTTGAAGTTGTCGAGTTGAAAAAAGACAGTGATCAAGAGTAACCTTTATCGATGATAACAAAAAAGCGAGTCGCCCGGCGGCTCGCTTTTTTTATGGAGTAAATCACGAGATAAGTCTCCGGTTATGAGAATCGGGCAACACCCGGTTTTGCACCGGTTTCGGCTTCGGTAAATTTACATTGCACAATGCAAGTGAGCGGTTTACTTTTGCGGCGAATGAAATACAGTCTCCTCATCTTATTTGTTTTGCTGTTTGGTAGTGCCTTTGCGCAAATAGACAGCATAGGCAAAGGTCAATTGCCCCGACTGATTCATTGGGATGAGCCCACTGTAAATCTGGACACGCAGAATGTAGATTCCAACGTGTACATGAAAGGTTATGAAGTTCACACCTACACTGAGGTGTGGCGCCATGATCGCTTAGATTTGGGACATCCGGGTACTCAGTCTTTCGACATACTCCCGCAACATAATCGTCGACGCTACTTTAGAGACGCCGATTTTTTTAATCCCTTTTTCCACTATGAGGGCACTTTAGGCTTTTACAACGCTACACAACCATATACCAGAGCACTTTACGGTATCGGGCCGCGTGAAGAGCAAAAGTTAGATTTACTCCTTACCCGTAACGTTAAACCGGGGTGGAACTTCGCCGCGAGTATGAAACGACTCAGAGCCGAGGGAGCTTACATCAATCAGGATACACGATTATCGGCCTTCGGTTTTTCATCTAACTACTTTTCTCCAAACGGTAAATTCGTACTTCATGCCGAGGCGGGTTTCAACAACTCCGTTGCACGACAGAACAACGGTATTATCGACCGGAATCAGTTTTTGAGTAACCTACAACCTACCCGAGCGGGTATGGCGGTGAATGCCGAACAGGCCTATATGGAAACAGGCAAAAGATACTTCTCGGCTACCGCACGGTATAAACTGCTTTCGGGAACACCGCGCACAAAAGGGAGTGATACCGCCCAAGTAAACAGGGATACGCTCATGGTTGACTCTTTATCACCTCAAGATTCCGCCTTTTTAGATACAAGCCGAATAGATACCGTGCAGATAGATACACTAAGTGCCGATTCTATATCCCCCGAACAAAAAAAGGCTCTGAATAAAAATGACACTATTGAATCCCCTGAGCACAAAGAATACAACTTTGACCTTCAACTCGTTAACAGGTTAAGAGCCGGTAGCGACGGCACGCGCTATGTTGATGACGCCCCGCAAGCCGCAGCTTATGCAATGTATGGCTTTACCCCGGGAAATTGGCTGGCTTCTGAACAGCGATACACCTATTTCGAAAATGAAGCCGAGGCCGTTTTTACCACAAAGGTGTTCGATATTTCGGGTTATTATCACCTTCACTCCGGCAATTTACAATTTCCCACAGGTGGGGACAACCTCTCTTTTACCGATCACGCCTTGGGCGGTCGTTTGCGTATATCTCCCCTGGATAAGGTAGATTTAAAATACGATGCTGCCACCTACCTGCTCGGATTTAATGCCGGCGGCATCAAATCTCACGCACGAGCAGATTGGAATCCCGATTCTCTCGACTTTACCGCCGAGGCTCATTACAATTTTGATCGCACAAGAGGTGAGTTAAATTTTTATCGTTTCAGCGCCGATAACGGCTTTGGTTGGGACAATGATTTTGACTTTCTGAACCGACACCACATCGGGGGCAGCATCAGGTATAAAGATGTGGTAGGACTCCGCGGCGATTACTGGAATACCAATAACTTTTTATTCTTCAACAGCGAAGCACGACCCGAGCAGGGCGGCACCATGCAAGTAACAAGCTTAGGCGCCGATGCACACTTGAAGTTTGGTATTTTTGCATTAGACGTCGATGTTTCATACAACCAATCATTTAATACCGATGTTTTTCGAGTACCCGATTTCATCTCCAAAGCCACGCTATATTTAAACAGCGAACTTTTCGGCAGTAAAATACATTTAAAAACAGGTTTCTACACATGGTACCTCAGTTCGTTCGCCGGAAATGCTTATTCACCGCTCACCCGCGCCTATTACATCCAAAACGAATATCAAAATACCGACTTTTTACTTCCGGGGTACTTCTTGGATATTCGAATACACAAAACCAAAATTTTCGTCAACGCTTCTAATATCACAAGCGGATTCATGCCCTACGACTATATGGCCGTTCCCGACTATCCTATGCAAGATTTGGTCATCAGGTTTGGACTGGCGTGGGATTTCGTGAATTGATGTGCTTTGATATAAAATATACGGCTCATTATCAGAACCTCATTAATCAGAACCCTAACCACTTATTCGTAAGCGTTGGATTCAATAACCACTACTAATTAAAAAGGAATATTTAGAGATCAGTGATATTTACGTCATGCTTTCGGTTACACATTAATCCGGACAACCTACTTCAATAGAGAAGTTCATTTCCTTTAAAAAGATTTAACCCGGCGGCGAAATAAACTATACAGTAATCCTGCAACACGATTTGCATTTAAGCGCAATGTAAGGACTTTACGTAGTGCCTGATTCGGTTTAGCTCGTTTGCGGCAGGTTGGGACTGAATTATACCTAACCGCCGTAAAACCTCAAGGGTTTTTAATAGTGCCTGATCGTTCTCAATGTTTTTTGTGTTCCATTCCACAGCGTTAAACCACTCAGTAGTGCGATTAATATCAAGGTTAAACTGCCGGGCGATTAAAGGCACGGCAAAACCGGGATTTCCTTTGAGTTGCGCGGCCCTTAAAAAAACGTCGTCTAAAATTTCACTTAACTCTACCTCATGCCTTTCGATGACCTCATCACGGGCGGCAACCACAAAACCGGGCCACGGCGTGGGGCATTCGCCAATACGGTCAAACTCTCCAATTTGCACGTAAGGCTCAGTGGTATAGCGCTCCCACAAAAATAAGTCTGCAGCGCCGCTTTTCAGTGCTTCTCGAGCGCCATTAATATTTCCCACGATTTCAAAATCACGATCATCAATTTTCAAGTTGTGATTTTCAGCATTTACAAAACTCATAAGATGAGAACCGCTGTTGAGCCGAGATACCGCATATTTTCTACCTTGCATACCGCGGGGAAACTCAATACCCGCATCTTTTTTCGTGTGAATTCCCCAACGCAGCGGAGAGTTGACATAAAACCTTACAATTTTAGAATGCAACCCGCTTGTTATTCCCTTTACGGCGCCCTCGGTTAAAAGCACGGCAATATCGAGTGCTCCCGAGTCCAACGCATTGAGCAAGTCTCCTGTTCCGCCCGGGTAATCGACCCATTTTAACTGATATCGATTGAAAATATCGGGGTTTTTTTCAGCGGTTAATTTCCAAGGGGTATTGAAATGCTCAGGCACTCCCCCTACATTAAAAGTAAACATGTATTAATGATTTTTCTCGTTTTGAATTTACGAGATTTTTCGGCTCGGCAAGCCCGAAACCGGTGATTCTACATTGGCCAATCGCCTTTAGTATGGCGCAAAGTTAATGCCTTTTTTGGGTCAGCGCTTAATTTTATAAAATTATAATTTGTATCATTATACGCGTTTTAGACCCGGAGGTAAAGTAAGCAAGGTTTTGCCTTATTCAACACATTCAAGCGGTTGAATTATCGTTTTCATTGTTGAGCCAAAAGCAAAACCTGAAAACAAAACGACCCGGGATTGGATCTGAGAGTGGATCACTAAAAATCGAGTATACTGTTCTCTGAGCAAGTCTGACAAAGCCCCTGACAATTAGCATGACGCAATAATAAATGAACTTGGCATAATTTCCCGTAGAGTTGAAACCTAATGCTACGGAAAGTGGATGAAGCCCTTGCTGTCGACCCAAATATTTCCCATGGGCCGGGCACCTCGACATAAGCGTAAATATAGACCGAAAAAAGACCCATAATCTAACCTTCTATTTTCTCGAGAGGTACAAAGGACAAACTATTTCAGCGCAAAATATATGGTATAGTCTTGCAAAAGAGCCCCATTCACAATGACATGAAGTGAAGTACCTTAAAACGGCATTAACGTCAAACCGATAGAAAGCTGATTCATTTCGGGACCCATGCCATCGTTGAAAAAGCCGTTAAGGCCGTAAAAACCGAACAGACCCACTTTACCGTAAGCTACTCTGAACGTTGGTCCGTAGCGGAGCGAAGATATATCGGGAAAAATGAACCATTTGTATTTGTCATCATTAAAAACCTGTCTGTCATGTGAGCCGCTCAAATACCCCACTTTGAATCCGGGATAAAATTTCCAACTGAATCCTTTTTCATTGGGGTTAGTTCTGAACCTTAGTTCAAAAGGCAATTCCACAAACGTTGTGGATAGGCGGTTGCCGTCAAACCCGGGAGTATCTTCAATATTTTCAAAATGCACCGGTGCATCGGGAACCCCTACCGTGAGTCCGTTAGGCAAAGTAGCTTCTCCGGAACGAATAATGGCATTTGTATGATAATTTTGGCGACTTATTCCCACACCAAACGCAACACTCACGTTACCGCGACCTAAGGGTTTATCGTACATCAACTTAAAGGCGAAACCGTTGGTTTTCCACCGTTGGTTGAAACCGTCGGGCTTGCTGCCGTAAATGAAATTCTCAACACCAAAGTTAATGAGAAAGTGATCCTGAGCGTCGATGAATACAGGCGTTTTCTCTTCGTCATCTTGAGCGTTGAGAATAAGACCCGTAAACAATAATGAAGTAAAAAGTGCTGCTTTAAAAAAGTTACTCATATCATGTTTATTTTTACGCTGCAAAGCTAACTAAAAAGGATTGTACGTGTTATGACAATATGCGAAACAAGGGTTGAATATCAACAAAACGACATTTACAAAGGTGCCTAACATTCAATTGGTTGAATGTAAAATAAATTTTTTTACACCTGATAATCAACGTGTTTAATGTATTGACATTAAAACGTCCAAACACGATGACATACTTTTTTGAATAGACTTACAACTCGAAAATGTGCTGCCCTTAAAAGCGCTTATTTTGACTCATTTTGCCTATTTTTGAGGAATAAACGTGGGTTTTTAGACGAACTGACGTTGTGTTTAATCTTAAAAGGCCTCTATAATGACCATGAAATCATTAACCTTTATTCTGTTCTTTAGTATATCTCTCAACATATTGCATGGACAAGATTCTCATGACTGCATGTATCCCTGTAAACCGGAATCCGGATTTCTTGTTGGTATTAAATCTAATGGGATAGGTTTCGGGGGATTTAATAAAATAAACGGAGTAAACCTGTCATTAGTTGAGAACACTTGCAAAATAAATGGTTTCTCTGCTTCACTTTTTCACAATCTAGAGTCATATAAAATTCAAAATGGAATAGACATAACTTTGTTCAGCTATACTGATGTTTTAAGAGGTGTTCATTTTTCACTCTTGGGTGAAGTCGATTCAGCGCATGGACTCAGTGCTTTTGGATTATTTGGAACTTCTAGGAACGTAAATGGACTACAACTGACAGGATTGGTCCAAATGAATATGGGAAAAACATGTGGAGTGAACATTACCGGTCTTTATCAAATAAGCGAAATCCACAAAGGGATAAGTCTTTCTCCCGGCTTTACGGTAATCGACAGTATAGCAGAGGGGGTATTTATTTCAGGAATATATCTTTCATCAGAAACAGCCAACGGTTTGACAATTTCAATGTTTAACAGGTCACAGCAAAGTAAAGGACTTCAAGTCGGTGTTATAAACTCGTCTAAGAATCACAAGGGCATACAATTTGGTCTTATTAATATCAATAAAGCCAATAGGCCCATTTTCAGATACCTTCCGATTATAAATTTTAATTTCAAAAAGAAAAAGCCTAACAATGGGTTTAAAACATAGGGCGCACCAGTAAGTGCTTCGAAATGCCCTAGGTTTCTTAGCTGAGACCGTTCTACTGCCCAATACGTCTCCCACCCCAAAACCTCATCCTCCGCAAAGCACCGCGCACTGCTCAGGCAATCCCCATGTTCAAACTCATCATCAACTCCCGCAGATCCATGCAAGGGTTAAACACCGCGTTTGTGGCCGCTGTTATTTTTGAAACACCGGTATTTAACTCATTTATCAACTATCAAAACTTGAGCATTGAGAATAAAATCCGCAAACAATAATGAAGTAAAAAGTGCTTCTTCAAAGAAGTTACTCATATCATGTTTATTTTTACGCCGCATATCTAACTAAAAAGGATTGTACGCGTTATGTCATTGTATATTTGTACGCAAATCTGCACCGGTATCAAAAAACACACAAACATGCTTCGGTTTATCAGTTTCATTGTTTCTTTACTTGTAACGTTTCCCGCGATTTCGCAACGGTTAACTCAGTACAGCCACGCCGATGATATCGAAGTAAAGGTATTTGGAGCATCGCGAGATTTCCCATGGGTCGGCGGGTTTAATAACCCCCAATTTTCTCCAATCGATTTAAACGGCGACGGTTTCGAAGATATTTTTATTTATGAAAAACACGGCGAACGTGCTTACACTTTCTTGAATGACGGTATTCCCGGTCAAGTATCTTTTACTTACGCTCCTATTTACGAAAAACTGTTCCCGAAAATGACGGGCATTGGATTACTAAAAGATTACAACTGTGATGGTAAACCCGATTTATTCACTCAAGAGGTGAGCGATATTCGTGTTTTTAAGAATGTGGGAGACTCGGCAGGTCCGCCCGTTTTTGAACTTGCCTACCCGATTTTACCCGCGCAAATATTCGATAACCAAAGTCATGTTTACACCTTGGTGGGCGACATCCCCGCAATAGGCGACCTCAACGGAAACGGAAAAACCGATATTTTATCCTTTCATCAATTGGGTGAGTTCGCCTCTTTTTTCGAAAATATTTCTGAGGACTGTGACAGCTTAAAGCTAAGACGAATCGAAGGCTGCTGGGGGTTGTTTCGTGAAGACGCTTTTTCGGCAACCATTGAACTACTTGATGAATTGTGCATAACCGCAGCGGGAGGAATTGAAGAAAGGATCAAAGAAAAAAACGCGGGTCATCAAAGAACCACACGACACCCCGGATCTACACTTACCCAATTTGACCTTTCCGCTAACGGACTCCCCGATTTACTCATAGGTGATGTGGAATCTCCCTACATTAAAGCCTTGTACAATGAGGGTACATCTGACTCGGCAATCATAACCCGAAAAGATTCCCGCTGGCCCGCAAATACGGTTCACGTAGATATTGCCACCAAACCGGCAGTATTCTTCATGGATGTGAATAATGACGGATTACAAGATGCTGTTGTAGCTCCTTCAGAACCCAATGCATCTGAAGATGTAAACAATGTTTGGCTTTACAGTAACACGGGGTCAATATCATCTCCTGAATTTACCTTTTCTCGAACAGACTTCCTCACCCGCAATATGCTGGATTTTGGTACGGGTGCACACCCCAAGTTTGTAGATTTTGACGGTGACGGACTCCTTGATTTAGTTGTGGGTAATGCAGGGTATTTCACCGATTATGACATTGTTTCATTTGTCACCAAGCGCAGAGCACAAATTGCCTACTACCGCAACACGGGCACGGCTGAAAACCCGGAATTTTCATTGGAAACGCTCGATTACGACAGTTTAAGTAAACTAAACTCAACGGGGCTTTTCCCCGAGTTCGCCGATATGGATAACGATGGTGACTTAGATATGATTGCCGGCACGATCAGCGGCGAAATGTACTATTTTGAAAATACCGCAGGACCCGGAAATCTCCCCCAATTCCAACTAGTCGATTCATTTTACATGGAATTGTTTCCCGGCACTTACACCACGCCTTTAATTTATGACCTCAACAAAGACGGTAAAAAAGACCTCATTGTAGGTCAATTCAACGGCACTCTCTACTACTACGAAAATACGGGAACGGCCTCCAACCCGCAGTTCAGCTCACCTGCCGTGAATACAAGATTGGGAGATATCAGTTACCGAAATCCGGGTGAACCCGGTATAGTTGCGCCTTTCATCGCTCCCTACCCTCAAAGTTCATCAAGCGAAAAACTGTTTGTGGGGACAAGTAATGGTAGATTGAGCATTTACGAAATTCCGCAAGACAACCCCGAGAGCGAACCCTTTACACTTTATGAGCAAATTCGGTTTGGCGCTTCACGTATTACACCTGCCTTAGCCGATATTACTAATGACGGCATACCTGAAATCATCTACGGTCAGCTTGCGGGAGGAGTAACCCTACTGCAATACAACGGAAATACCGGGGCGTGCTGCGTAAACGGTAAATACTGTAGCGTTACCGATGAAGCCGAATGCCTAAGCACCGGCGGCGAGTTTTACGGCGAGGGAACCGATTGCAGTGATATTCCCGATTGCTCTACCACAAGTGTACCTGAAGTAGAAAACAAAAATCAAAGCACCGTAAAAGTATATCCTAATCCGAGTAACGGTAGTTTTAATATTGAAATCAGCGCCGACTCCCCTGCCTCAACCCGGGTACAAATTATTGACATGCAAGGTAAAATTCTTCAAGATGTACCGTTGGGACGGGTGGAAGCTTTGCACACGCAGCAATTCGACCTACCCTTAAAGTCGGGATTGTACATTATACGCGTAGTGCGAGATGACATGGCCATCGTCAAAAGACTCATGATTAAGTAAGAGCCTCAATACACGGCGTTATATTTAGACTTACACGGCGGCCTCCGTAGTTGAGTCCCCGCTAGTATTCAACCGCTTCGGGATTTAATGTGTTCCGGACTTTCGCGTGAAACTTTTTTCAGAGGGGTTCCCTCTGCGCCTTAGCCTGTCCCGAGTATTCGTGGACGGCTTTGCGTGAAATTCTTTTTAAACGGCTTTCCGGAGCATTTAGCCATTCGCCTTTGGCAGTTAGCAACCTCTGTATCCAACCTCAATCATCAACCTTATCCTTGTCCTCGTCCTGGACCTTCTCGTTCCTTGTAGTATTCGTGATTTCAACTGTAACGTCTTTTCAGCTCACTGCTCACAGCTTACGGTCTACCGGGAGCATTCGTGGGCCGCTCTGTTTCTCACTCTGTTTTTGTGGCTTTTTGTGAAACTCTTCAAACGGTTTTCATGAGCTTTTAGCCTTTGACCATTAGCTATCCCCTGCATCTTAGCCTCAATCCTCGACCTCGACCTCGACCTTGTCCTTGTCCTCGACCTCGACCTCGACCTTCTCGTTCCTTGCAATATTCGTGATC
>PXEK01000172.1 GCA_003564735.1 Cryomorphaceae bacterium | reverse complement strand
TTGCGGAATTGAAATTCCGAAGCTTCTAAGTCGGGACGGCCGGTGGCCGGAGCTACGTGAACTGTGAGCTGAAAACCGTGAGCTGAAAAAGACGTTGCGGGTGGAATCACGAATACTGCAAGGAAGGAGAAGGTTGAGGCTGAGGACTAAGGCTGAGGCTGAGGTTGAGGGTTGAGGCGGAGGAGAAGGTGGAGAAGAAGGCGGGTGAACTCAAGTTGGCTGCAAGGAACGAGAGGTTTGAAGTTGTAAGTTGGAAGGTTTGGAAGTCAGGAAGGAGTCTGTTCAAAAAAGTGTGTCATTGTAGTTTTGCGCTATCGCTTTACGCCGTTCGGCGTAGCGTACTTCGTCAGAGCTCAGTAACACCCGCTACGTCGTTCCTATCCCGGCCTTCGGCCGGAAATCATCATAAGATAGGTGGGTTTCGCGATTTTTTACTCTATTGATTTACAGGCGGTAGAGCCCTGAAGGGGGGCGACTGCTCACAGCCCCACTCGTAGTCCGCGAGACATCGCGGCAAGGGTGGGGGTGTGGTTGGTACGTGGATTTGAGTTCTGATAGGATCGATTTCAATTTTAGCGTATCCTTAAAAGCTACCTCATAATTGACCTCTGCCTATTTTGAGAATTTGATGGTGGATCCATCCTTTTAAAGCTATCGACTTTTGCCGGAAGTGAACTTTGAATTGTTTTTTTTCGTACATTCACATGTTCAAAATAAAAAGATTAAGATGAGTTTAGAGTCCCGTAAAATTCGCGTAATTGAATATCTGCTCTCTGTTGAGGATGAAACCGAACTTCAAAAAATAGAAGAGAGTCTTGTTTCTTATCGTACTTCGAACAAACTTGAACCGTTGACGAAAGAAGATATTATTGAAAGAGCGCTAAAGTCCAATAGAGACATAAAGGACGGGAACTGTATTTCTCAAGAACAATTAAGAGAAGAATCAAAATCTTGGTAAGTCGTCGTGAAAGTCATTTGGACAAAGTCAGCATCTTTAAGACTTCAGGATATTTTCACATACTATGAAAAAGAGGCCGGTCGGCGCATCGCGAAAAAAATTATTACAAATATTTTTGAGGCAACAGCGCAATTAGAGAGGTTTCCTTTTTCCGGAGCAATGGAACAAAACTTGATTCGTTAAGTCGTGAATATCGCTACATATTGAAAAATAACCACAAGGTAATCTATATCATTAAATCTGATAAAGTTTTTATTACCGATGTATTTGATACGCGCCGCGATCCATCGAATATTACCGGATGAATTATTCAACTTTGAACAGTGGGTGATTGAGAATTGGAAGAGAAGAGTCTTTGGCTCACCTCGATTGCCGGGTTGTATTTTGTCACGCAATGAATACGGTTTTACGGAACACAGCGCCGAGAGCGGGCAAAAATAAAAGATAGAACAGGTTTTCATGGATTTGATAAAGGGAGGATGCTTGTTTTGAAACAACAATATTCAATCTAACCATTAGGCGTACTCTGTTATAACCCCGAGACTTCGTGGGATGAACTCTTAGATTCCTCTGCGCAACTCTGCGGAGTCCCGAGCCTTCGCGGATGATTCCTCCGCAAGTATCTGTGGTTTAAACAAGTAGGGCTAACCGCAGAGTGGCACAGAGTACATCGCAGAGTACCACAGAGAAAAATTCTCAGCGCAACTCTGCGGAGTCCCGAGCCTTCGCGGATGATACCCTCCGCGCGCCACTGCGGTTAAACCCCGATTTCCTCTTCACGGCAGCAGGTCATGTCCCGTTAGAGACAAAATACGTATAAAAGAACCTGCACTCCTTTACAACTCCTTAATACATCATTCGGGTTGAAACTTGTACTTTTGCGCGCTCTATGCGAAAAGCTGTTCAATTTATGCTGCTTTCATCGCTCAGCTTTAGCCTTATGCAGCTGTGCGTAAAAATGTTAAGTCATTTACCGGTGGTAGAACTCGTATTTTTTCGCAGTTTGGTCAGCCTCGTGTTGAGTTTGATTGTTTTAAAACGGGCTAACGTGAATCCGTTGGGAAATAATAAAACCGCACTTATATTGAGGGGCGTTTTTGGTGTGGGGGCTCTTTCTTTGTTTTTTTACACGCTACAGGCGCTACCTATCGCCACGGCCGTGGTGATTCAGTATCTATCACCCATGTTTACCGCTCTTTTTGCCATTTGGATATTGAAAGAACCCGTGAAACCGATTCAATGGGCCTTTTTTGCCCTTGCTTTTTGCGGTATTTTGGTGATTAACGGGTTTGATGATAATGTAGAGCCTGTTTACCTCTTCGCCGGTATTTTGTCGTCGGCACTGGCCGGACTTGCATATAACATGATTCGGAAAGTTAAGGATACAGATCATCCCGTTGTTGTGGTGTTTTACTTCCCGCTAATTGCCACACCGGTTATGGGTATCGTCACCGCATTTCAATGGGTTACGCCCGATTTAACCGATTGGGCCGTTATTTTGGCAATGGGCATTTTCACCCAAATAGCTCAAGTGTATATGACCAAAGCTTGGCAGGGTTCTGAAGCCAACCAAATTGCCGGACTCAAATACATAGGTGTATTTTTTGCCCTTTTTTGGGACTTCACCTTGTTCGGAATTACCCACGGGTGGGCCACATTTGCCGGTATCGCTCTCGTTATTTCAGGCGTGGCGCTCAACTTATTCGTAAAAAGAAAAGGTTGATGCGCACTTGTTGAAACAGTGCTGCGCGTGCAACATTAATATTTCAAAAGTGCATTTAAACGCGCTTCCACCTTATCGGCGTTGGGCAACATGGCCGTTTCTAACGTACTGTTGAGCGGAATGGCGGGTAAGTTTTCTGAGCCTATTACACCCACAGGCGCATCTAATGACTCAAAGCAATGGTTTTGAATTAAGCCCGCCAGCGCTTGAGCAAATGTATTTTTTTCGGGTTCCTCAGTCACCACCAGTACTTTGCCGTGTTTTTTTACGGTTTCAAAAACGAGCTCTTCATCCAACGGAACCAGCGAACGCAAGTCTATGATTTCAACTCTGTCTTTGTGTTTTGATGCTGCTTGTTGCGCCCAATAAACACCCATTCCGTAAGTAATAATGCATGCACTTTCACCTTTATTTACCGCTTCCTCACTCGCCTCCGTCACCACGCGTCCTTTCCCGAACGGAATCACGTAATCTTCAGAGGGTTCAATTGTTCGAGCGCCTTCGGTGCCTTTTATCTTGCTCCAGTACAGCCCTTTGTGTTCAAGCATCACCACGGGATTGGGATCGTAAAAAGCCGCTTTCATCAATCCTTTTAAATCGGCACCCGTTGACGGATAAGCGATTTTAATACCTCGTATATTGGTCAGAACCGACTCTACCGATGAAGAGTGGTAGGGTCCGCCCGAACCATAGGCTCCGATAGGTACACGCACAACCGCCGATGCCGGCCATTTACCGTTTGAAAGGTAGTAAGAGCGGCTCAGTTCCGTAAACAACTGATTGAGACCCGGCCAAATGTAATCGGCGAATTGAACTTCAACTATCGGTTTGCAACCCGTTGCGGCCATACCTACCGTACTACCTATAATGAAGGCCTCTTGTATGGGGGTGTTGAATACCCGGTCGTCGCCAAAATCTTTCGCCAATGTGGCCGCTTCTCTAAAGACACCGCCTAATCTGCCGCCCACATCTTGACCGTAAAGTAGAGCTTCGGGGTGCGCCGAGAGAATTTCCCGAACGGCAAATAATGCAGAATCAACCATAACTGTTGGTTCTTTTCCTTTTGGAGCTCTTTCGCCTTGCTCGTCGGTTATGGGTGTAGGAGCAAAATCATGATGGAATAAATCTTCCGGTCGCGGGTCTTCAGCTTGCTTAGCCTGCTCAAAGTCGGCTAAAACGGTTTCTTTAGCCTCATTGGCTACTGTTTCTAATTCTTTTACTGACAGACCTCTGTTTACGAGCATTTGTTTGAACTTGGGCAACGGATCGCGCTTCTCATGCTCCTCCAAATCATCTCTGTACCATTCTTTTCGAACCCCGGATGTGTGGTGTCCCAACAGCGGCACTTTAGCGTGAACTAAAAAGGGTCGGCGTTCGGATCTGATTGTGGCTATCGCTTTCTCGAGTTTTTCATACGACTCAAAAAAGTCGTTACCTTCAATTTTTATCACTTCAATACCCTTAAATCCCGAGGCGTACTCTGAGGCATCTTGCGCTCGAGTTTCAGCCGCGTTTGCTGAAATATCCCATTCGTTATCCTGAACAAAAAACATGATAGGGTATTGCTTGAGCGCGGCCATTTGCAAGGCTTCAGAAACTTCGCCCTCGGTAATGGCGGCGTCGCCTATGGAACAAACCACAACGGGCTTTTCATCGCCGTAATTTTTGCTCAACTTTTGTTGTTCGAGGTATTGAATACCCATGGCCACCCCGGTGGTGGGTATGGCCTGCATGCCTGTGGCACTGGATTGATGCGGAATTTTAGGTTTGTCGTCATCCTTTAATGAAGGGTGAGAGTAATAGGTTCGACCTCCCGAAAAAGGATCGTCACGTTTGGCTAAAAGTTGAAGCATACAATCGTAAGGTCTCATGCCTATTCCCAGTAAAATGGAATCATCTCGATAGTATGGCGCTACCCAGTCTTGAGGCTTCAGCTGTAACCCCAAAGCGAGTTGAACCGCTTCATGACCGCGCGAGCACGCGTGAACATACTTGGCTGTGAGTTGCTTTTCTTCTTCAAACAAATCACTCATAGCACGTGCTTGATTCATCAAGCTCCAAGCTTTGAGCCAAAGACTTTTATCAGATTTATTTTGAACACCGGCGGCTTTTTTTGTTTTCCCCATGGTAATACATTCTGTTTTGAGGGTGTAAAAGTAAGGTATATCGCTTTATTACTGAAACTTTACTCAAAATCAATATATTGTTTTAATCCAACAAATAGAAGTAATTTTTACTTTCGTAAAGCTCTTGTAGGACCTGCTAAAAATTTGGTGGTTACCCCGGGTTGATAAAGGTAAATTGCGTAATGTATTTCGGTTTATGCTTTTCTTTGCTGTTGAATAGATAGGCATATTTCCACAAATTCATCTACGCCCAATTGCTCGGGACGCAGAGAAAGGTATTTGTGGGTAAAACCCGGCGGTAAAATGGGTTTGAGCGAATTGCGAAGCGTTTTGCGGCGCATGTTGAACCCTTGTTTTACCACATGCCTAAAGAGTTTGTAGCCGCATGGCAGTTCGGTATTTTGTTTGCGTACTAACCTGATCACTCCCGATTTTACTTTGGGAGGTGGGGTAAAAACCTCGGGCGGCACGGTGAACAGGTATTCCACATCATAAAACGCTTGCGTAAGCACTGATATTACTCCGTACGTTTTACTGCCCGGATCGGCGGCTATGCGTTGAGCCAATTCACGTTGAAACATGCCCGATAATTCGGGAATATAATCTCGGTATTCAATGGCTTTAAAGATAATTTGCGATGATATATGATAGGGATAATTACCGATTACGGCCACTTGTTTGTTTTCAAAAAGTTCATCAACGGGAAGTTTTAAAAAGTCTCCTTCAATGAGTTTGTTTTTGAGTTCGGGAAAATGAATTTTGAGGTAGGGAATGGATTCGCGATCAATTTCAACGGCATAAAGGTCAATGTCTTTTGTGAGTAAAAATTTGGTAAGTACTCCCGTGCCGGGTCCTATTTCCATAACCGTACGGGTATGTTCAAGCAGGAGGGTATCGGCAATTTTTTTGGCGTAGGCGTCGCTTTTGAGAAAGTGTTGTCCCAGAAATTTTTTGGGCCTCACCGATGCCATGATTAAATGCCTTTGGAGTTATGATCTACCAGCTCAAGCACGGTTCTAAAGGCATTGCATTTGCCGGCGTATTTGTCATTGTGATCTTTTTGAAGTGTCGGCGCGTGATTTTTAGCGTAATCATTAAGTGTTTCCTCGTCTTTACAAAGGTACTGAATGTTGTAGTTGATGCCGCCTTCTTCCGTAGTCACCATTACTTGGCACATGCGGTACTCAATAAATTTACCGGTGGCCATTACATCGGGAATATGGTGTTCTACCATCCAAGTTTTCCACTCTTCGGCAATGTTTTGCTCAACTCTTACGGTTACGCTGTATATTATCATTTGTCGTGATTTTGGTCAGAACCGACCGGGGTGTTCCAAACGCCTTTTCATCGGGATTTCCGGATGGTTTTGGGCTCTGACCGAAAAAATAAAAAACTTGATTGGCTTGCAATTTGAAAACGGATGTATTCCGCAGAAATGGGAGGCAAGATGCCGATTGATTTTATTTAATCGACGATTTACTCCTTCTTAAATAGTTCTGTTTTCCGCTTTCAAATAGCGCAACTCTTAGTAGAGCATGCCCCAAACGCCGGTGAGGAGAAGTACGATAAACAGCAGGGCTACTACCGTAAAAAACATGGCGCCGCCGGAGATGGTTTCATCAAACATTTGATCAGCCAAACCGGGCTTTTCATTTTCATTGGTGTTTTGTGCTTCACTCATTGTATTAAATTTTGTGCAAATATAGTTGTTGCAGATTATTTGATGGGTTTGTAATTGCAATTTTCAAGCTGATTTTGGATATCGGTTTTATTGAAGGAGGCGCCTGAGTTGCCGGGTAAACCGTAAATGTAGTTGGCCAGGTTGGCAATTTGTGTTTCTGTGAGTTGAGGGTTACCCAACATGCGTCCGTCATATTCTACGCCATCTACCTCGATGGGTCCTTCCATACCGTAGTAAATGATACAGGCAATTTCATCTTTGTGATCTTCAACATAATCCACACCCGCAATGGGGGGGTATGAGTAAAAGCCCTCACCTTTTTCACCATGACAAGTTTGGCAGTGCAGCTCATATAAAATTTTGCCTTTGTCTTTAGGTGTGCGACAACCTCTTACGGTAATAACACTCACCAGCCCAATGCCTATAACGGCTATGATTATTGCCCTAAAGCCGAGTTTCATTTTTCTTTGAGTAACAGGTCCATGTCAGCCATGAGTTCGTCAACGTCGGCGGGTTTTACGCCGTCATAATACCCTCTAATGTGGTGATTGCCGTCAAGCAGTATAAATTGGCCGCTGTGCAGGTAACCGCCCGGGGCTTTTTCATCAATTTGCGCCGATACCATGTATTCTTGTGCCAGACCGTAAATATTGTCTTTACTACCGGCTACCAAATGCCAGCGC
>PXEK01000360.1 GCA_003564735.1 Cryomorphaceae bacterium | reverse complement strand
TTTTTGGCGAAGGAGCAATGTCTGCAAACGGAGGTACCGCCTACATAGCGGGTGCTCAATTTGAACCCGACCCAAAAATAGAAATGGTCATCGCCAATCGCAACTACAGTAAGGATTATCACAGTATTTACTCCATTCCCTTTGGAGAATCTACTCGCCCGCAAACCGAGCGAGGAACCTACATTGGAACCAAAATAAAAATTGCTCCCCGATTGAGCTTTAACGGATACGTTGATTTTTATCGTTTCAACTGGATGAAATTTTTGATTGATGCACCCTCAGCCGGTGTTGATTACCTTTCCCAAATTGACTTTAGCCCGTCAAGAAACATCAACATGTACTGGCGATACAGGAACAGACTCAACGCTAGAAACTCAAGAGATACCGACCTTATAATTAGGTATCCCGTTGACCAAAGAAGACAATACTTACGCTATGAAATTAAATATTCACCAATGCGTGAACTGCAACTGGGAAACAGAATAGAATACAGTTTCTACAACCTTGAAGGACAGGAACGTCAAAACGGTTTTATCTTTTATCAAGATGTAAGGTACAAACCGGGCAATTCGAATTTCTCATTTTGGGCTCGAGCCACCTTGTTTGATATAGATGCTTGGGACGCTAGAATTTACGCTTTTGAAAACGATCTTTTGTACTTTTTTAGTGTACCCGCGTTTTTCAACAGAGGAGTGCGATACTACGCCATGGTAAAGTACGAACCTGCAAGAAATTTACATTTTTGGTTAAAGGTAGCACGAACACATTACAGTAATGTGGCCGGCGTAGGTACAGGACTTATGAGAATAAATGAACCTACCCGAACAGAGATAAGAGCCCAAATGAGATTAAAATTTTAAACTAACTCCAACGATGTTTAGTATGTAATGTGCGTTAACACGAATACCACATTTTAAATTTATTAACATCCGCCAAATAGTGGTTGTTTGTAATCACACTCACCCACCTCAAAAAACAAATCAACTCACTTGTGAGAAAAAAATCGAGAAAAAAGCGAACCTAAGCTTTTGCGAAGCGTTATAGCTGCCATTATACTTAATCTTTAAATTTAATATTTTGGCAGTTTTACTTTTTTTCATCGCGCACTGGTACCTCTCCTTATTTACTCAAACATTTTTTCATCACCGCTACGCGGCCCATCAACAATTCACAATGTCTAAAGGATGGGAAAAGTTTTGGTATGTACTTAGTTTGATTTTCCAAGGCTCTTCATATTTGAGTCCGCACGCATATGGCGCTCTTCACCGCATGCATCACGCCTATGCCGATACGGAAAAAGATCCACATTCTCCAAAATACAGCAAGAATTTGTTTGACATGATGTGGAAGACAAAAGTAATCTACAGTGACATCTTTTACGGAAGAAAAAAATTAGACAAACAGTTTTTAACCGACTTACCCTACTGGGAGTCCATGGAAAAATTTGCCGACCATAAAGTAACTCGTCTACTTTGGGCAGGTCTATACATTGCTTTTTATGCCGCCTTTGCTACTCAATGGTGGATGTGGCTATTGTTACCCATTCATTTTGTTATGGGGCCGTTTCACGGAGCTATTATTAATTGGTTTGCTCACAAGATAGGAACTGTAAGGTATAAGGTTAAAGATACATCAAAAAATTTATTGCCTTTCGACTTTTTGATGCTGGGTGAATCTTACCATAACAACCACCATAGTCATCCCAACAGCGCCAATTTTGGCAAAGGAAAATTGGAGTGGGATCCGGTTTACACTTTTATCAAATTATTCGATAAAGTGGGAATGATTACTTTGAAGCAAAGGCAAGTCACCCCGCTGAAAAAGGCTGCCTAACGATAAAATGTGTACGCTTACCTTCGTTTCATTAGGCGAAAACGAATGTGTTATCACATCAAATCGTGACGAAGATCCCGGGAGACCTACTTCAGACTCCCTTCAATTAAAACAACAAAACCAAAATACACTGATGCTGCCGGTAGATAAAACTGCCGGCGGCACGTGGATTGCGGCATCAAGCGCCGGTAAAGTGCACTGCCTTTTGAACGGGGCATTTAAACCTCATGAATTCAACCCGCCCTACAAGTTAACTCGTGGCTTGGTTCTTTTGGAGTCGCTCAAACACCCCGACCTTTCCACATTTCATAAAAGCTTTGACTTTGAAGGCATTCAACCCTTCACGCTGGTAGCCTTCGACCTTAAACATAAACAAACAGAGGAAATCCGCTTCACGGGAGATGAGTTGACACACACTAAAATCAATTCAAACAAACCTAGCATATGGTCGGCAGCTCAATTGTATTCAAAGGAGAATATAGAGTTTCGTGAGGAGCTTTTCAATGAGTTTATAGCTGATTCGAGTCGTGTTACTCCGGATAATTTACTCTCATTTCACAAGCAAGAAAACCTTTCCGATCCCGACAAAGGATTCATCATAAACAGGGAAGAAAAAGTCAAAACAACGAGCATTATTCAAGTGGTTCTGAAAAACGGCGATTTAAAAGTGCGCTTTGAGGACTTATTAAATTCGCGAGTGGACGAAAAACGATTGGAATTAGAATAAAAGATCTATTGTTTATCGCATAAAAAAAGCGATGAGATACCCCCATATCTCATCGCTCTAATCGAAAAACTTGGAACCATTGCGTCTTGCATTGATAGCAAAACGCTAATTCGGTTCAAACATATAATGTTTATTTCAATTGACAAAATATTTTTTTAAAAAAATCATCAAACACGATAAGTCCGTTAATTTTACGCAACCGGTATTGGCTACGCCTACACCATAGAACCTTTTTTACCGGGTATTTAAAGCTTAAATTAAGCTCACCATATGGCATTGAGGTTTGTGTTTTTTTCGAAAACGGATTGATTTCATCGGTTGAGTTAAGAATTTTTTCTATTTAGTCGGTATTATTCTACTTTTTATTACCTTCGTCACAAAATAGAAAGAAATGAAAAAGGTATTCACAATTAAATTCATAACTGCTATTCTTCCGGCAGTTTTTATCACGGTATCGCTCACTGCTCAAGTTTACGATTTCACCGGGATTCCAAATGCATCAACAGGAGTGCTCACAAACGGTTGGACATGCCAACCGAGTATGACTACCGATTACCGATGGCAAGCTGCAACGGCCGCATCTCCCGGGTTATTTACCGGACCGGGAAGTCCGTTTAGAGGTACGGCTTACATGGTAACAAATAGCACACAGGCTACGGGTGCAACCGTGCCGGCCGATCTCATTAGCCCGCAAGTTGATCTTACCACATATACTGACCCCGCTTTTGGGTTTTGGTATCACATCAACGGAGCTTCTTATGGTTTTTTTACGGTGGAGGTGTCGACAAACGGTGCTACGTGGACGGTTTTGGACTCTATTTCTGCACCTACTCATTCAAATGAACAACAACGCTGGCTTTACAAAAGCTATGATCTTAGTTCGCATAGTTCCACAACAACTCAAATACGTTTTAGGAGTGAAGCCGCTCAAGCCTCGCGTGGGGCCGCGGCTATAGATCTTTGCTCGTTTATTGAACAACCTGCACAAAATGCGGGATTTGAAAAAGTGGGAGTGAATTTTCCTTACTATAAAATTCCCATTAGCCAAATAGACTCTTTAACCTTGCAGGCCGATATTACAAACTTTGGATCGGGAACAAACAACCAAATCGGATACAGCGGAACTTTTACATCTGCATCATCGGGTGCCGTTACACTTAACTCAGGCACGCACAGCTTAGGTTCATTCGCATCGGGAAACTTTACTTCAACCACGGGTTATACCATAACCGGCCCCGACTCGTTCAACATTGAGTTTGTAATGAATCCCAACCCGGCTGATACCTTCACATTAAACGATACGCTAAATCATATTTTTCAAGTAACGGATTCCGTTTATTCTCGTGAAGCGGGAAATTTTGCGGGCGGAATCGGCTTTACCGGTGCTTCGGGTCGTTTCGGGCAAATTTTTGAAATTTATAATACGGATACCATTACCTCTGTTGATGTGAGACTCCAAACTCCAACGTCAGGTGACTCTATAAGGATACTTTTATACGATGTAGTCAACGATTTACCCAACGCACTAATCGACTCGAGTGACATTTTAGAAATACCCCCTGCAGGAGCCGGTTGGTATAATATTAACTTCAGTTGCGAGGTTGAACTTACTCCCGGCAAGTATTTTTTTTCCGTTGAACAAATCAACACCAACAACCTGGGCTTTGGTTTCACTCAAGAGTTTTACGAACCTCAAGTGTGCTACTATCAAGCCGCTCCTCCCGGGTGGACAGAGTTCGAAGCAGCGGGCTTTCAAGTAGTTTTGGGAATTCGGCCCAATTTTGGAGTACCTCGAGGTAATGCCTTCACGGTCGATCTGGGCTCTGATACAAACTACTGCTCCGCGGATGGTATTCAACTTAACTCTGATGCCTCTGTTTTTGGCGCCTCATACATTTGGAACACAAATGATACCACACCCGTTTTACTTATTGACACCGCAGGAACTTATACCGTAACGGTTTCAAAATGCGGCGTATCCATTGCAGATACCATCACTATAAGTGAAACTCAAACACCCGATGTAAATATGGGAGGTGATGATTTTTACTGCTCTGATACCACATTTTCCAGAACTATAACCTCGAGTACTCCCCAAGCTTCTTTCACATGGAGTACAGGGGCTACCGGTTCACAAATAACTATAGATACCGCGGGCCAGTATTGGGTCACCGCCGACTTTAACGGCTGTACGGCCGGAGATACCATCTTGATTACCCGTGTCCCCGTATTAAACCCCATAGACTTTGGAAATGACACCGGCTTTTGTGAAGGAGAGAGTATCAACCTTATTCTCGATGCCGGTAATTTTGGCGCTGACCACTTTTGGCAAGATAACAGCACCACACGCACCTTCATTGTTACCGACGCGGGTACATACTCGGTCACAGTAGCTCAAGGAGGCCTTTGTCCTGACACCATTACGGAAAGTATAACCATTGTTGAAGCTCCGTTCCCGGATATTGAACTGCAAGACACCTTTTTCTGTACCGGCTCTGACCCTGTAATACTCAACCCCGGAGAAGGTTACGCTTCATACTCTTGGAATACGGGAGATACAAGCTCAACCCTGGCCGTAAGTTCAACAGGAAACTATTTCGTAACCGTTGCTAACCAATTTGGATGTGAAAGTACCGCTGAGGCTCAAATTGAATCCCGTACGGGAATTAGTCTAAACCTAGGTCCCGATATTGCCGATACCAACACCTCGGTTGATTTAACCATACAAGGTAATTACGCCTCATTCCTGTGGTCAACAGGTGATACGGTTCGCTCCATAACCGTTGACTCAAGCGGCACTTACTGGGCAAAAGTAACGAGTACAAATACCTGCACGGCTTCTGATACTATCAACGTTTCCATACACTACTATGATGATACAAGTGTTGAAGAGTTGCAAATGCCCGATATTAAAATTTACCCCAACCCCGCAACCGATAAAGTGTATATTGAAAATAACGGGAAACCCGAACTGTATGTATTGCGGTTAATTTCAGCAAGCGGCACACTTATTAAAGAGCAAACCATGGACTTTCCCACATCAGCTCGTTTAGAAATGGATGTGAACGGACTTTCATCGGGTTTGTACTTTTTACGTGTTGAGTCTAAAACAGAAACGGGTTTATATAAAATCATCGTAAAATAAATTAGGCCTTCTTTAGAGTCCGCAATTCGCGGTGATCACCAAATCAAAAACCCGATTATTCCTAAAGAATAGTCGGGTTTTGTTTTATAAAAACTCGTCTCCACGTCAATGAATATTTAGATTCAACTAATGAAGTAAAATATACATCGATGAATTTTTCTTAGACGGCCGGTTATACAACAAAAAATATCAGATACTTTTGGCACAACTTTAGATATATACAATCCTATGAAAAAATGTATACTACTTCTTCTACTAATTGGTTCTCAAACACTTTTCGAGCAAGTTCAAAGTCAAACCCGGCGTAATCCCAACAGGCAGCACGATAATAACGGCCACTTTAGTCCAAACATAAACATAGCCGTACCTCGCGGCGAGTTTAAAGACCTTGCCCCTCAACGTGCCTTTTTTGGAGTTGGTGGAGGGTTTTACTCTCAGCGTAACAACCTGCCACTGGATATAGGAGCAAGTTTTCATTATTTTTGGATGGGCCGAGAGCGTGAAACTTTTGATTTGAATGACCCTACCTTAGGCGATTACAGAGTAAACTCAAGAGTAACATCCTCCATGATGCCCATACACATACATTCGCGAATTAGTTTTTTACGCACCCTCAACGACGTCTTCTTCCCCTATGTTGAAGTGATGGGCGGATTCCGAATTTTCAATACCCGTTCAGTTATTGACGTTGATGTTCCCGGGCAGGACAACCCCGAGTCTGAAATTGACAATAATTTTGGTTTAACGTGGAGTTACGGTTACGGCGCGGGTGCGAGCATAAGGTTGGGAACAAACGTATTACTTGACGGCAGAGTTGTTCGTATGCCCGGCGGAAGAGCACGCTACCTCGATCCCGAATCGGTTACATTTAATGATAACCAAGAAGCCTCATTCACTCGAGTGCGCTCAAAAACCAAAGCCATGGTTTATCAACTGGGATTAAAACTGAAATTCTAATCGATCTTTTTAATCTTTGTTTTTTGATGTGGAGTAACGATTTTATACCCAAGAACTGAATAAGAATTCACTAACGGATTCTGATTAAAATCATCTTATTGGTCAGAACCCAATCCATCTGTCACACTCCATTACACTACTTCATAAAAGAATACTTCAATAACTCCTGCAAGTCTGAACCCGTAGGCTGCTCGAAAATTTCCAATTCGAACTCGTGCACTGAGGCGAAGATATGATCAAAAATATCGGCCATTACACCCTCGTAGCCTACCCACTCTTGAACTGCACTGAAACAATAAATTTCAAGAGGAACTCCCTTTTCATCAGGTTCCAGCTGCCTTACCATGGCGGTCATATCCCCTTTCACTTTAGGGTTATTATCAATATAATGTTGAACATACGCCCTAAATAACCCCAGGTTGGTAATATGCCTGCCGTTCACGGGGGTATTTTTATCCACCTTTTCTTTGCGGTTGTATTCCTCAACTTCCGCTTTTCGCGACTCGATAAACCCGGTGAGTAAATGTAGTTTCTTCAATT
>PXEK01000200.1 GCA_003564735.1 Cryomorphaceae bacterium | reverse complement strand
TTCCTTATACTGTTTATAAGGTAATATGCCGGCCCAACTGTCGAAAATTTGTACCATGTCGGCTCCTGCTTCAATTTGTGCTTTTAAATAACTGATGGTTCCTTTGGTTATCTTGTTAAGCACATCTTGTGCCAAAGCCGGGTTTTGATATAAAATCTTACGGGCAACGGAAAAGGTTTTAGATCCGCTACCCTCTGCCATATAGGCAAATATGGTCCACGGAGCGCCTGCAAAACCTATGAGAGGAACGCGGTTGTCAAGTTCTTTTTTCACTAAGCGAATGGCGTCTGTCACATATTTCAAATCTTCACCCGGATCGGCAATTTTGAGTTTATCTGCATCGGCTTGTGTCGTTACGGTGGTATCGAAAACCGGACCTTTTCCTTTAACCATTTTGTATTTTACTCCCATAGCTTCGGGAATCACCAAAATATCAGAAAATATGATGGCGGCATCTACTCCCAACAAGTCCACGGGCTGTAAGGTAACTTCAGCGGCTAACTCAGGAGTTTCGACAAGTTCATTAAATGAGCTGAGGTTGTTTCTTACGGCTCTGTATTCAGGGAGTATGCGGCCGGCTTGTCTCATGAGCCATACGGGAACGCGTTCGGTTTTTTCGCCTCTTGCGGCTCTGAGTATTAAATCGTTTTTAATGGACATTTCTTACGTGTACAAGTTGTATTTTTAGCTCTAAATTGTTTATTTAGCAGACGGTTGGTGTTGGTTCTGACCAATAACGGCAAAACAGCACAAAGATAGTAAACAATATCGGGCTTACGTACGGTGGGTGTTGAAAATAGGAATATTTTATCTTTTTGCGTTTTTACTCATTTCAGGAAAGTAAAACCTGAAGTCAAGGGTGAGGTAGGTGCCTTGAAGGTCTAAGGAGTGTTGCGTGAGTGGGTTACGTGCAAAACCGATTTTAGATAGGTAGATGGGGCTAAAGGGCAGATGAAAAGAGCCTCCAAGGTAAAAGGTTCCTACACCTCTGCTGCGATACTCAAATCCCAGATTGGCCACAACGGCTGTTTGCACCCACCTATACCTCACGGTTTCATGTATCATTTGCGTTTCGTTATCTGTTGTTGAAACATCTGAAGGAAAAAAATTTAAACTGCCGCCCAAGGCCGCACTCATAAAAATTTCTCGATCTAACTGAATAAAAACCATTGCAGTTAGGGGTATTTCATAGCCAACGATGCGGTAATCTAACGTAGATTCAAAGTCGTTTTCCAAACTGTCCATCGATATCCTGAAGTTTCGCTGGTTGAAAAGAATACCTGTTTCAAAAGAAATGGCATTGGTGATGTTGTAACGCATGAGGCCGCCCAAAACACGGCCAAAGCGTTGTTCATTTGTGTAGGTGACATTGTCTTGTGTACTAACATCATCGCCCGCGTTTATAAAGTTAAGGGGTAGCCCGGGCCTAAACTGTAAACCGAATTTCCACAGGCCCTCTTGACTCAAACACGCAGCTTGAACAAATATTACCAAAAAGAGGGTGAGGAATTTATGTTTGGTCATTTTTAGTTGTTGAAAATTACGCTTAAGGCGAGTAAAGTGAAAATGAAAAAGAAGAATACCGCTAATGTCAAACGTAAGCTTTTGTAGGGAATAAAAGGTTTACGATACTTTCCTAAAACGATGTTGTTGAGTTTTTGAACTCTCGGTGTATCTCCGGTTCGTATGGCAACCATTACCTTTCTCGAGTGGTCTTCTTCTTCATCGATGAACTTTTCAAAAAATATTTTTTCTTCAATCAATAAGTTTTCTAAAAAGTTACCTTCTTCAACGGTTTTGTAGAAGAACACGTCGTATCCTTTGCGCGTGGGATGTTTTCTCCAATTGGTAAGATCAAAACTTTGCAGACTCATATAACTCTAAGTTTTTCCCCCACTACGAGTGGTTTATTCCGCTGGATGCCGTTAAGCTTACAAAGCGCTGCAACGCTTGTTCCGTACTGTTTTGCAATCTTGTACAAAAAATCGCCGCGGCGGACTTCGTGATATTTTGTGCCGGCGGGAAAAGCCACAAAACCCGTGGGAATAGGTTTTAATACGAGTGTGTCACTTTCAAGTTTCCCTTTTTCAAAATCGATAAATGTTTCGGGGTTAAGAGGTGCTCCTTTAAATCTCAGTTCCCAGTGAAGGTGGCTGCCGGTAGAGTTTCCTGAAGAGCCTCCCAATCCAACCGGATCTCCCGCGTTTACAATATCACCGGGTTTTACTTTGAGTCTGTGTAAATGAGCATAATAAGTTTCTAAACCGTTGAAGTGACGTACCACCACAAGCCTGCCGTAACCCCCGCACCATGAGGCAATACGAACCATGCCCGGAAATGAAGAAACTACCGTATCCCATACTTGTAAATCAAGGTCAATTCCGTTGTGTTGCCTGCCAAATCGCGGACCAAAAGAAGAGGTGACGGGGCCGTTTACCGGGTGTACGTACTCTTGAAGTTGCTGAGTTCCGGTAAGCTGTATGACGTGGGTCGTATCGGTTTTGTTTAAGTTAAGCGTGTTGTAAGGGTGGGCAACTACCGTATTCCAGTTGGGGTAAATGTGGTGAGCCGGATGAGGAAAAGTATCTAGCGGAATGTAATTTAAGGGCGGATTTTCAGCAACGTAGGTGTTTATTTGATTGATGAGAGGGTAGGGGATGGACTCATTTTCAAATAAAGAGTCTATCACATGAGCTACCTCTTTTCGGGTCATACCGGGAATCTTGAGAAATAAGGTGAGTTGATCTAAAAACTCTTTCGAGGTTCCCGGTTCGTTTTTTAAAGAGTCTCTTAAACTTTCAAGTGAGGCTCTGCTCAAATGCTGCTTTTCACTCAATAAAAATTGCTCACCGTACAATACCACAGCTTTAGTGGTATCTTTATGGTCGTGTTTTGAATCAGAGCCTTCATCTTTTGACCCGGCGATACCGACTAAAGGAAGCAGAAGGAAAATGTAAAGCAGTAGGTTTCTCATTATTACAGCGTACAAAATTACAACAAATCAATTTATTGAACTCCGGGTAAAATGTTGCCCAAAAAAGCAGAGTTACAATTCTTGTATCAGTATTGAAGAGATTATATTTGTACAATGATTGATTGGGTAGAATGGGGGTATTGGGGGCTTTTTACGGTAGCTTTTTTAGCAGCAACCATATTGCCTTTTAGTTCTGATGCGGTCCTTGCCGCCATGATGTTTGGCGAGTTTGACGCTGTACTTTTGGTCATTTACGCTTCTTTTGGTAATTGGCTCGGAGGAATGAGCTCTTATGCTCTCGGACTTCTGGGGAAGTGGAATTGGATCCAAAAGTATTTTCGTGTGAAACGTCGTGAGGTAATCAAATGGAAAATTTTGAGTAAACGCTACGGCTCCTATTTCGCATTGCTCACGTGGTTGCCGATTGTGGGAGATGTGATGGCTATCGGACTCGGATTTGCGCGTACAAAACTCATTCCCACAGCCTTTTATATGTTGGTGGGTAAAACACTGCGGTACATTGTTATTGCTTGGCTGTTTTATTGAATCAAAAGGGGCATCATGCCGTTCAACGGAGAACCAAAAGGGGTTTCAAAAAAGTTACTTTTCGTAAAACACGTGGCGGTTTAAATTGAAATAATCAAGAACTTTCAATTCATTAGTTTACATATTCTCTTCAAAATGTCTGTCAATGTCACGTTCCACTTCTTCTAGGAAAATGATGTCTTGAGCTTCTGATAAGCTCATGGTTTTTTCTATTTCGGGCATTTCATTTCCCAATTCTTCCACGAGTGAAGCAATCACAAATGTTTTATCCATGTTACGCGTTTCGCCGTTCCAAAAACTGAAGCGATTAAAAGCTTCATCAGTCATTTCTTTAACCTTGGGTAACATGATTATGATGTTTTCACGCTCATATTTTTCGTAAAAACGGTCTCTCATTGCATCAATGATTTCAGTATCTAAATGCTCATTTGTGGTTTCGATTAAAACGTATTTTTCTTCCTTACTAAAGGTCATAATGTTTGTGTTACGTAATTTAACGCGCTATTTTTTGCGCCAACAGGTAGAGAGCGGCCATTCTAACGGCTACTCCGTTTTCTACTTGATTCAAAATTACCGCATTTTCGCTGTCGGCAACATCTGAGGCCAACTCAACGCCGCGGTTTATGGGGCCCGGATGCATTACAACTAACGGTTTTGCTATATTGTTTAAACGTTCTTTTGTAAGTCCGTATTGCATGGTGTATTCCCGCAGCGAAGGGAAATACTTAATGTCCTGTCTTTCATGTTGAATGCGCAGCATGTTTACAACGTCGCACCAAGCGAGAGCTTTATTAAAATCGGTCTCTACTTCAACCCCCAGTGAGGTAACAAACTTGGGGATAAGTGTTTGGGGGCCGCAAACCTTCACCCGGGCGCCGCACTTTTGTAAGCAAAGTATGTCTGACAACGCCACTCGAGAGTGTAAAATATCACCTACAATGGCAATTTTTTTACCGGCCACGTCGCCAAATTTCTCGCGAATAGAGTAGGTGTCGAGCAAAGCCTGTGTAGGGTGCTCATGAGCTCCGTCACCGGCATTGATAATTCTGCTGTTTACTCGTTGACTCAAAAATACCGCCGCGCCCGGACTAGGGTGGCGCATGACAACCATATCGATTTTCATGGCAAGTATGTTGTTTACCGTATCTGTAAGCGACTCCCCTTTACTCACTGATGAGCCCGACGCGGAAAAGTTGACCACATCGGCTGATAGGCGTTTCTCGGCCAGTTCAAAAGACAACTTGGTGCGAGTAGAATTTTCGAAAAATAAGTTGGCAACTGTTATATCGCGAAGTGACGGAACTTTTTTAATGGGCCGGTTAATCACCTCTTTGAAATGATCAGCCGTTTCAAAAATGAGCTGAATATCTCGCTCCGGTAAGTCCTTAATTCCCGTAAGGTGATTTACGCTTAAGTCACTACTCATCTTCCATAGTATTTAAAAGTACTTGACCTTCCCCCTCCAGTATAACATCAACACGTTCAGAGGCTACCGAATCAACCGTGCGCCCAATGTAATCTGCTTGTATGGGTAGCTGTCTGCTAAACCTTCTGTCTATCAGTACTAAAAACTCAACTTCTTTAGGTCTGCCGTAATCCATTAACGCATCCATGGCCGATCGAACCGACCTGCCCGTGTAAAGTACATCGTCAATCAATACAACACGTTTATTTTCAATTTCAAAATCTAACCGGGTTTCACTCACCTCAATAGGATCCTCACGGCGTCTAAAATCATCCCGATAAAACGAAATATCTAATGTGCCGCATTTAATATTCGCGTTCGGCAGTAAATCACTCAAAAAACCATGAACTTTATCGGCTAAGAATTTGCCGCGCGGTTGTAAACCAATGAGTACCGTATCCTCAAAATCATTGTGAGATTCAAGCAATTGAAGGCACAGGCGCTCAATAGTAAGTTGAAGAACCGGTCCTGAAAGTAATACGCGTTCACCCGTTTTTTTCACGCTGCAAATGTACTACTTTTTTATGTCAGTGTAACCGGTTGATTATAATAAAATTATGTTTCATTTTGAGTGCCGTAATTTTAAATTTCAGCGTAAATTATTGTTCCGGTTTTTTATTTTTGGTCAGAACCCCACCCACCCGCCGAAACTATTCTATAAAATCAATCGCTCAAGATGATATCCCCCAACCTAAATGTTTCTACTTTTGTCCGCGATTTTGGTTTTCGAAATTCTTTTCGAAATTAAAAGGGAATCGGGTGTAAATCCCGAACTGTTCCCGCAGCTGTAAACTCTAAACGAGTAATTCTAGCTTGCCACTGTTGTAAAACGGGAAGGCGAATTACTTTACGAGTGAGTCAGAAGACCTGCCAACAATCACAGGAAATCAACTTTCGGGATAAAGGTGGTGATTTCGAAGATTTGTGTGCGGGCAACCGCACGACCTTCCGATTTCATTGTATATCCCTAAAAGTTTAATTTATTTATTAATAACGAGGTGCTTATCGCATCTCAAAAAACTTTTAGGACATGAAAAAATGTTTACTTTTTGCCGCTGCAATAGCAGCAACAACAGCCGTTACGGCTCAAGTGGAAACCTCAAAAATTGCCGCTTCCACGGGTGGCAGCTTCGGTTCTCCGGGGAATTATGTCAAATTGTACATCGGTAACTCAGATTTGTCCGACGTTCATGTTGCCGATTCAGCTCTCGGCGATTTCTCGAACGCGGTGGTGCAAGACGGTGCACTCGTTTATTGTCATGTAGGCCGCGGTGGGGGACACCCCGAAGGCTCTGACCAAATACTTGTGTATAATGCCGCAGCGCAAAGCCGTGAGTTTGATGTGATTTCCGGCGTTTCGGGATTGCAGGATATGGCGGTTTATGATGACTTTCTTGTGTTTATTCGTGGTTTTGGAGCTACAGATAACAAATCGGTTAAAGTGTTGAATAAGCACACCAACGTTGAGGTATTTGCCGATTCACAACTCGTAAATCCCGGTGCTATGCATGTCGCGGGAGGAAAGCTGTATGTGGCAAACACCCAAAATGATGCGTCAGTTTTAACCGTGTACGATTTGGACGGAATCACACCTCAAAAGGAAGGGGAAATTATACTTGACGATACGCTTACTTCCGGCGCGAACGGACTTTTCATTCACAATCAAACAGCGTATCTCATTCATCGTAAATTCGACGCTAATTTCGCTACCGCTTACGACGGTTTTACCCAAGTGAATTTGGCCGATAGCTCTTTCACCGTGGATACCGCAGTTTCGGTTAATGAGTTTATTATCGTTCACGATGACAAATTGTGGATGCGAAAAAATGGCATAACATACTACGATTTCAACTCATCTACGTTTTCTCCTGTTACGAGTACAGCAAATACGGCCGCCGCTTTTGATACGATTAACGAGACTTTTTACCTTCAAAATACCGATTTCTTTTCGTTTGGAGAAATCAATAAGTTAGACGGTAATTTTGATATCGACTCCACCGTTCAAACCAATTGGTCAGGGTCTGCCTTGACTCCCGTGTATAATAATTTCCCTGTCATTGAAGATATGGAGCTCTCCGGTGCAGGCAATGTTGGTACTTACACCTTTTCATTGAGTGACGCCGATCGAGGGGATACGGCTCGAATTGCTGATGCCCAAATGGGCAATGCTGAGCTCACCGTACAATCTTTCGATGATTCTACCGTGGTTTTGTCGGGACTCGAAGGCAGCTACGAT
>PXEK01000140.1 GCA_003564735.1 Cryomorphaceae bacterium | reverse complement strand
TGACGTTAGGTTCTCTATAATCCACAACTACTCCGTGCCGGGTGAGGTGGTCAAACATTTCTTTGGCCTTACCGTGTACCAATACAGAAAGTTGACAACCTCGCTCACGATCATTCGAAGGCGTGATAATTTCAAATGAGGTGCCCGCATGTGATTTCGAAATTTCACGAATTACAAACTCTAAGTACCCGGTCAGTTGCTTACTTTTTTTGGTCAGAGCCGACATTCCCACTGCACTGAATAAATCCAAGGCCGCTTTGTGCGGCGCCATGGCAAACACTGCAGCATTGGATAGTTGCCAACCTTCAGCTGTTGGAATGGGGTCAAACTTCGATTCCATTTTAAACCGCTCATCTTTGTTGTGTCCCCACCAACCCGCAAAACGATGTAAAGATTTATTTTTTGCGTTCTTTTCATGAATAAATACTCCGGAAACACTTCCGGGCCCCGAGTTCATGTACTTATAACTGCACCACGCTGCAAAATCAACCCCCCAATCATGCAATTTCAACTCTACATTCCCCGCCGCATGAGCCAAATCCCAGCCAACTATCGCGCCGGCATCATGCCCCGCTTTTGTAATCGTTTCCATATCCCACAATTGACCGGTGTAATAATTTACACCGCCAATCATCACTAAGGCAAGCTCATCTTTGTACTTTTCAATAGTATCTAAAACGTCACTTGTGCGCACCGTATGTTCCCCTTTTCGAGGTGATAGCAATAAAAGCGCGTCGTCAGGATTGTAGCCGTGGTGCTCAACCTGTGAGGCCAAAGCGTATAAATCTGAAGGAAAAGCCTTGGCTTCACACAAAATCTTATACCGCTTGTTATTCGGCCGGTAAAACGAAACCATCAGCAAATGTAGGTTCACCGTTAAGCTGTTCATGGCTACAACCTCACAGGGTTTGGCGCCAACAATACGGGAAAGCGGTTCTGAAAATAATTCGTGATAAGCGTACCACGGGTTTTGAGCTTCAAAGTGGCCGTCAACCCCGTACTTCGCCCAATCACTGAGCTCTTGATTGATGTATTCTGCGGTATTTTTTGGTTGCAGCCCTAAAGAGTTACCCGTAAAGTATATCTTTTTACCCCCCTCATGTTCAGGGAAGTAAAACTTATCTCTAAATTCTCTTAAAGAATCGGACTGATCCCGATTTTGTGCAAACTCTTTAGTAAATTCGTAGTTCATTTTATTCGACGTAATTTTGAATCCGAAAACAGGAACTTTTTCCTTGTAAATATAAATGCAAACTTAATTAAACCCGGTTCATGATGAACAAAGAAAAATCAAAAGCCCTCTTTGAACAAGCAAAAAATTATTTCCCCGGCGGAGTTAATTCGCCGGTTAGAGCTTTTAAAAGCGTTGACGGCTCTCCCCTTTTCATCACTAAGGGAAAGGGCTCCAAAATAACCGATGCAGACGGTAACGAATTTATAGACTTTTGCTGCTCTTTTGGCCCTCTCATTTTAGGTCATGCTCATGAAAGTGTACTCAACGCGGTTACCGAAACGGCCGCCAACGGCACCTCTTTTGGTGCGCCTACACAGAAAGAAAATGAACTTGCCGATTTAATTTTAAGTAACCACCGATTTATAGATCGCATCCGTTTTGTCAACTCAGGAACAGAGGCTGCCATGAGCGCCATAAGGTTGGCTCGAGGATATACCGGCCGCAATAAAATCATAAAATTTGAAGGGTGTTACCACGGCCATGTTGACTCACTGCTGGTAAAAGCGGGTTCAGGATTAGCTACGCTGGGCACATCTTCGTCTGCCGGGGTTCCCCAAGGCACGGTAGAAGATACTATTGTATTGCCATTAAACAATAAGGAAGCCGTAGAAACGGCGGTAAAAAAGTACAAAGGTGAAATAGCAGCCATAGCCCTTGAGCCTATTCCCGCCAATAACGGATTACTCCTTCAAGAAAAAGAGTATTTACAGTTTTTACGTGAAGTATGCGATAGAGAGGGCATTTTGCTGTTTTTTGACGAAGTAATTTCAGGATTTAGAATCGGATTCGAAGGAGCTGCCGGATATTACAATATTAAACCGGATGTGGCTGCTTACGGTAAAATTATAGGTGGAGGCTTGCCTGTGGGTGCATACGGCTCATCTGCGGAGGTCATGAATACGGTTGCTCCTGAAGGCCCGGTATATCAAGCGGGAACACTTTCGGGAAACCCGGTAGCTATGGCGGCGGGTATAGCTCAAATAAGCGAGTGTTTAAAACCGGGCTTTTACGATGAACTGGAAATGAAAACAGATATTTTTTGTCGAGAAGTGCAGCAGCACGCCGTAAGCAAGGGCTACCCGGTTACCCTACCGCACAAGGGCAGTATTTTTTGGACTGCTTTTTCACAAGAAAAAATCCAATCGGCAGACGGTATTCCCGAAAACAGTGGTGAACTTTTCAAGAAAATGCACGCGGCTTTGCTTGAACGCGGTGTTTACTTGGGTCCAAGCGGTTTTGAGGTAGGCTTTATCAGCGAGGCCCATACCGATGAAGATATGAATAATGCCGTAAGTGCATTCCAAGAGGCTCTGGATGAAATTTTCCGATAAAATAAATTGTCCTCCTTTTTTAAAACAAGGAGACTTGGTTGCTATCACTTCACCCGCTAAGTACATCGATCCGGAGTTGATCGACAATGCAGCTAATCTGCTACGCAAAAGAGGGTACAAAGTTTGGTTGGGCGAAAATGTAACAGGGAGTTACGGACGTTTCTCGGGTTCTGACCAAGAGAGATCTTGCGATTTTCAAAAAGCACTGGACAACGAAGATGTAAAAGCTATTATTTGTTCCCGAGGAGGTTACGGCAGTGTCCGTTTATTAGATCGTTTAGGTTGGTCGGGATTTCGGTCAGAACCAAAATGGATTTGCGGCTTTAGCGACATTACCGTTTTCCACAACCTGGCTCACCTTAAAGGCTCCGCATCGGTGCACTCGACAGTGCCCCTCGACTTCCCTAAAAACGATTTCAATACTCCCCTTGAATCTCTCTTTGATGTTTTGGAAGGTACACCGCTGCACTACAAGCTCAACCCTGAACCGGAGAACATTAAAGGTGGCGCAAAGGCTTGCGTAACCGGTGGGAATTTAAGTGTATTTACTTCACTTATTGGTACCAAGGGCGATATTGATACTCGAGGAAAAATTTTATTTTTAGAAGAGGTTTCAGAGTACGACTATAAAGTTGACCGAATGCTGAATACGTTAAAGTACGCAGGTAAACTTGATGATTTAGCCGGACTAATCATTGGCGGTTTTTCAAATATTAAGACAAGTGACAGTGGGTTAAGGCTAAAAACACGAGAGCTTATAACGGAGAAAATTCCAAAAAACAAGTATCCGGTTTGTTTTAACTTTCCGGCGGGTCACATTGAAGAAAACATGGCCTTTCCGTTCGGTGAACCTGCCGAGCTGAATGTTGAAGAGAATAACACCTATATATCGTTTACTCATGGCAGATCATAATGAACTGGGCAAGAAAGGTGAAGAACTCGCCACAAAACACCTAAAAGAAAACGGCTACAAAATAGTAGAGACCAATTATCGTTTCAAAAAAGATGAATTGGACATTATTGCCGAAAAAGACGATTTACTCATTATTGTAGAAGTTAAAACACGTGTAAACGAGTACTTTGGCAGGCCTGAGGAGTTTGTATCACAGGGTAAGCAAAAACGAATCATCAACTGTGCCAACCAATATATCCTTGAAAAAGATATTGATTCTGAGATCAGGTTTGATATTATTGCGGTAGTAATCAATTCCAAGCGCACCTCGTTAAACCATATTGAGGAGGCATTTATTCCCTCTCCTTAAGAATGTACTTGATTTGGCGGTATTCAACTTTACCCTTACTCTATCGATGAGGCCAATTTGTGAACCGACACACAAAAGTTCAACCGGCATTAAGGTCAAAAGAAAAGCCCTCGGAATACCGAGGGCTTTTCTAACAGAATTCAATTAGAATTACTTCACAGTAAGTTTATGAACTGCGCGATTGCCTTTGTCGTCAATTACTTCAAGTAAGTAAAGACCTGACGACAGGTTATCGAGGTTCATTGTAGTAACGTTTCTACCGTTTACGTTTACTCGCTCTTGCGCTACAACCTGACCTACCACATTTCTCAGGTTAATGCTGTAAGTTCCGTTAAGGTCTGTAAACTCAACGTTAAACATGCCGTCATTAGGGTTGGGGTAAACCTTAATTCCTGAGTTTAAAGATACATCTCCAACGTTAACCGGCTGGTTGGTAGTTTCAGCCACACATCCGTTATCATCAGTAACAGTAACCTCATAAGTAAACGGCTCGGGCTCGTCAGAAGTAACGGTTTCACCCGTTGCGCCTGTATTCCACTCAAAAGTGAAAGGAGCAACACCGCCGGAAGTAACCGATGCCGTGATTGTACCTGCAGGATTTGCAGTCACGTGATTTGCATCTACTATCATTTGCGTAGGGGGAATAAGTGTCACAAATCCTTGGCTAAATGCCTCACAATTGTTAGCATCTGTAACGGTTACTCGGTAAGAACCTGCACCAAGGCCTTCCAAACGACCTGTGCCTGCGGAATCACTTGTAGTAGAACCTCCCGTCCAAGAAAATGTGTAAGGCGGCGTACCACCGGAAAACTGAGGATCGAGAGCTCCGTCATTACTCAAAGTACCATCGGGATCATTAGCTTGATTACAAGATATTTCTTGTGCAACATCCACACCTGAACCTTGTCTTTGAGGGCCACCTACATTGTCGATTACTACCTCAACTTCACCTACACAATTGTTATCATCAATCAATGAAACTTGATAGACTCCGGCTGCGAGAGCACTGTTAGTCTCTCCGGTAGTATTATCGGGCCAAAGAACCGTATTATTGGGATCATCCGGAGTTACCGTGGCAGAACCGTCGGCTAAACCACATCCTGCATCCTGAACATTACTTACCGTACCTGTAATAGTTGGACAATCGCCCGCTGATACATTCAGCCTGATTTTGGGATTAGCCGTTGTTGAAAAGAACCAAGTTCCTGCTGAGTTATCAGGACGAACAAAAACCGTTTGAGGATCTGCCCCGTCTTGACCTTGGGCCCAAGAAACAGAGCCTCCAACAGTTTCCCAACCAACGGTTACCTGCTGACCTGCCTGAACAGGCACATCGTTGATATCAAAATTAGCCCAGTTACCTACCATGTTAGGTGTAATGGTAGTGAACATAGTTTCGATAGGGTTGAAAGCACCGTCCCAAACCGTAATAATTACGCTAGGGTTCCTTTCTGAGGTAAATCGAGAGAAATAAATATCTACCGACTTAATTGTATCAGGCTCAGCGAATGGGAACATAGTTCCAATAGCATAGTTATAGCCTTGATAAAAATTACCGTTATCGCGAGTAAAATGATCGGCCGCTCTTGAATAGATCGAGTCAGTGATATTAAAACGCATTGAAATCGTGTCATTCTCGGGTAATTGGCTTGGTAAATCAGAAGCTACCACGAAATTAGCAGTGTATGGAACAGAAGGTTTATCCAACACAATAAACCCGTTATTATTAAGTGAGTCTCTCGACCCGGGTAGGCTTGTAATATCTTGAGAAGCATTTTCTAAGTTTCCGTTAAAGTAGGTATCAATGCGCGAGTTGGGTTGCGCAACGGTCCCGTTATTTCGAATCCAACCACTTACAAAAACGGTATCTTCTTTAGCATGACGATAAGGAATGTTACCAAAGAACTGAGTTCTGTTGGAACCTAAATAAACGTCTAAAAGTTCCAGTTCATTATCAGGAGCTTCAACAAAATACAAATCATCAATCATCCAGTAGTAGTAACCGCTTCCATTTGCGTTCGACTCTGTTTGACCATCAAATACCACTCGCACTTTGACTTGTGAATTGCCGGGAACTGCAGGAGGTAAAGGTTCAAGAACCCTTGCATCTGAAGGTGTTGCAGAGTTTACGGTAAAGTCTGCATCATAAATATGCAGGGTATCAGTCCAAGTGGCTCCGTTATCCAAAGAAAACACCATATAACAGGTTGCTTGGAACCTTCTGAAAGAAGAACGCATATCCAGGAACATACTTGCATACCCTGAGAAGTCAATGGTTGGAGATTCAATTATACCCATGTGCGGTGTGGGATTGGTACCCTGCCCCATAGTGTTCGAATTCCCGTTATTATCCAAATAATCCGAATCGAAAATCATAAAACCGTTAGCGGGCGTAAGAGATTGAATCGGGCCTCGGGTACCTACATATGCACCTCGGGAACCTACACTGATATCGGGTGTAGTACCGGGGCCTCTGTATTCCCAACTAGCCGAGCCAACATTTGTCCAGCTACCGTTACCGGGGTCTCCGTTCAAACCGTCACTAAAAGTTTCAAAAAATACAGTATCACCAAATGATGAAATAGCAGGTGAATTACCTCCACCTCTTGTGAATAGGGAATTACCACCTACCACATCTCCCTCTACCGAGAGTTGTGCACTGTTCATAATCGGAAATTGCTTTTGGTCTACCTCTTGAACTTGGGCAACCAAAGAACCTACTCCGAAACTTACAGCAATCGCAGAAAGTACATGTTTTTTCATAGTTTTTGTCTTTTTAATTTTCGGCCGTAAAGGTAATATTTTCTTTAAACGTAGTTTGCATTCAATTTATTTTTTCCTCCAGCTAGACGAAAACACCTATACGTATGAAAATTAATGTTTTAAACTCCAGAACAACTATTGTCGTTTATTTACCGGTAAATGTTTTGAAAAAAAATAAAGTAAAAAAAGCCGGGTATCGGGCGGTTACTCCGCTTTTTAAGTTGAAATATACCAAAGATTACTTAATAGAAAGTCGGTAAACAGCTCTTGAACCTTCAGCGGAAGTTACCTCTAGAAGATATATCCCGCTTGATAAGTTATCATAGTTCATCACGTGAACATCCGAACCGTTTACAGTAACTCTTTCAGCACCTACAATTTGACCACCTATATTTCTCAACGTAATGGTAAATTCATCATTTAAGTTAGAGAACTCGATGTTGAATAGACCGTCATTTGGATTAGGGTAAACGTTTACTCTGTCAATAATTTTAAGGTCATTTGTACCGGTGGAAAAGTCCCACACCTCAATGCAGTTGTTTGCGTCAGTTACAGTAACAGAATACGAAAAATATTCAGGGCGATCGGTAAAGATGGTTTGACCGGTTTCACCGGTATTCCACTTAAAAGAAAACGGCG
>PXEK01000351.1 GCA_003564735.1 Cryomorphaceae bacterium | reverse complement strand
TTTCACTAACGTTTGTGCCAAATCGCTCAAGTACCACCTGTTTTCCGGATCGCTTTCTACGGCTCTGCTAAAATAATCTGCGGCGTACTTTTGATTGCCCTCTTCCCGTGCAATAATTCCGAGTTGGTGAAGCGTGGGCGCGTGACCGGGAACTTTTTTCAAGCAAGCGAGAAAAGCTTCGTTGGCCTGCTCATAATCTTCAATGGCTTTTTTGGTAATTCCCCGAAAAAAAAGATCCTTAAACTCCGCCGAAGCCAATATTTTTTCCTGCTTTTTATTATCGCTCTTGCTAACCGATGCTTTCTCCCCCGATTTACACCCGGTAAACACCGCGGCCATTAAGGCGGTTGCGAGTAAAAACCGAACGCTAATCTTTAATTTTTGTATAATCACCAATGCTTATGTCTTTTGGATTCGAAATGTATGTAACGTGATTACCCACCATTGAGTTTGAAAAGTTTTGTCCTTCGAGGTGCGAATTCGTATAAATGATACTATTAGAAATAATGCTGTTGCGCACGGTGGTGTTGCCGTGAATACTCACGTGCGGACCTATAACCGATGATTCTACCACAGCTCCCGCACCTATGTAACAAGGCGGGTGAATTACCGAGTTGCTTATTACTGCACTTTCGTGAACCATATCACGGTGTTTATTAAACTCCAACACGCGAGCGTTGGAATACACCGTGGCATCTTTATTACCGCAATCTAACCACTCGTCAATTTCGCCCGGCACCATTTCAAGACCCTTTTCGGTCATGTTGCGCATGGCATCGGGGAGTTGGTATTCGCCGCCTTTGATGATGTTGTTGTCAATCAAATACTGCAATTCGCTTTTCAGGTTTTCGCCGTCTTTGAAATAATAAATACCAATCATGGCCAAATCAGAAACAAAAGTTTCGGGCTTTTCGGCGTAACCGGTAATTACCCCCTGTGGGTTGAGTTCCACCACACCGAATTGCGACGGATCATCAATGCGTTGCACCCAAATCACGCCGTCTTTTTCAGTATCAAATTTAAAATCGGCTTTGAATAAAGTATCGGCGAAAGCCACAATGGTTTTTCCGCGTAAAAACTCTTGAGCGCACAAAATGGCGTGTGCCGTGCCCAGTGCCTCATCTTGATAACAGATGTGACCTTGAGCTCCTAAATCGGCGGCTATTTTTTTCAGGTTTTCTTCAGTTTCAGAACCGAATCTACCCGTAACAAAGGCAATATTCTCTATTTTTTCGTCGGTAACGGCGGTAATATCTTCAACCAAACGCTGTACTATAGGTTTTCCCGCAATGGGTAGTAGCGGCTTGGGAACGGTTAGTGTATGCGGCCTCATGCGTTTGCCCATGCCGGCCATGGGAACAATTATGTTCATAAAAACAAGTTCTTTTAATTTGCGACAAATATACTATTTACCTCGGTTTATAATCTCACGTTAAAAAATGAGTCCCGGTCGGCGGCTGATATTGTTTTATCCTCTCTACAGTTGTGTTTCACCTTATAAATATTGGCGGTGAACAGGGGTTTTAAAGGTTGGGTTACTTTTGCACCGGTTTTGCGCACCGGCTATGGTTCTGACCGAAAAAATAAAAAGTAAAATATGAGCACTCAATTGTATTTGGTTCCTACGCCTATAGGAAATATGGAGGATATTACACTGCGGGCGTTGCGTATTTTAAAGGAGGCGGATTATGTGCTGGCCGAGGATACGCGGCAAACTAAAAAGTTGCTGACGCATTATGAAATCGACCAAAAAGTAGTGCCGTTTCACAGTCATAACGAACATAAAATGAAGGGCAAAGTCGTGGCCGATTTACAAGCCGGGATGCGCTTGGCGCTGGTGAGCGATGCGGGTACACCGGGGATTTCAGACCCGGGCTTTTTGCTTGCCCGTGCGTGCCGAGAAGCACACATCAGCTTTACCACATTACCGGGCGCTACAGCGGTTATTCCGGCCCTAGTGAACTCAGGACTGCCGTGCGAAAAGTTTGTTTTTGAGGGGTTTTTACCGCACAAAAAAGGCAGGAAAACAGGTTTAGAAAAAATTGCCAATGAAGAACGTACGGTGGTACTTTTTGAATCGACACACCGCATTTTGAAACTGCTTGAGGAGTTGTGCACCATCCTTGATGAGCAAAGGCAAATTTCCGTATCGCGCGAACTCACCAAAATTTACGAAGAAACCGTTACCGATACGCCGCAGGCCGTTTTGGAATATTTTAAACAACACCCCACCAAGGGAGAGTTTGTGGTGGTTATCGCGGGAAAATGACCGGGGCGAACGGCAACGGCGCACCGGTGAGAATTATGTACTTTTGCACCCTAAACGCACGATATGTTCGAAAATAAAGAAACCACAAAATTAAGCTCTTACGGGGAGTTTGGTCTTATTGACTTACTCACCAAAAACATAAAAATCAAGCGCACCTCAACGCTAAAAGGCATTGGCGATGATGCCGCGGTTTTGGATTTAACCCGCGGTAAAACCGTTGTCACCACCGATTTATTGGTTGAAGGCGTTCACTTTGACATGATGTTTACACCGCTCAAACATTTGGGGTACAAGAGCATTGTGGTGAATTTATCTGATGTGTACGCCATGAACGCCACTCCGTCACAAGTCACGGTTTCCATTGCCGTTTCAAGCAGGTACACCGTAGATGCTTTAGAGGAATTGTACGCGGGTATGTTGTTGGCGTGCAAAAATTACCATGTTGATTTGGTGGGGGGTGATACCACATCATCAGCTTCGGGATTAGTCATTAGCGTTACGGCCATTGGCACGGCAAACCAAAAAGATTTGGTGTATCGCAACGGCGCTCAAAACAGAGATTTACTTTGTGTAAGCGGCGACTTGGGCGGTGCCTATTTGGGACTGCAAGTTTTAGAACGGGAAAAAGCCGTATTCAAAGAAAACCCCGAAATACAACCCGATTTATCGGGATACGATTATGTTGTGGAACGCCAACTCAAGCCCGAAGCCCGAAAAGATGTGATTGAAATGCTTAAAGAGTTACACATCAAACCCACGTCAATGATTGACATATCTGACGGATTAGCCTCAGAGGTGATTCACCTTTGCAAGCAGAGTAAAGTCGGTTGCAAATTGTTTGAAGACCGCATTCCCATTGACCACAACACGCACAAAGCGTGTGAGGAATTTAACTTGAATCCGTCCACGGCGGCACTCAACGGCGGTGAAGACTACGAACTTTTATTCACCATACAACCCAAAGATTACGATAAAATTAAAGGTCATACCGAGATTTACCCCATCGGGCACATTACCGATGTTGAAGGAAAGTACGATTTAATCCCCACAAACGGTGAAAGCGTGCAGCTCACCGCTCAAGGTTGGAACGCTTTTGGAGGGGCGGAATAAACTTTACCAAAAAACGGAAGAAAATGGAAAAACAAAAAAAGAAAAAACGGTCTTTTTGGCCTTTCAGCGGCTTAACATCATTTAAAAAAAAAAACCCAATGATGTACAACGGATTGGTTTTTACAACTTTTTACTTTGGAATAGGTGTATTTTTGGGTTTTGTTTTGCGGCACAACGCATTCCCCAAAGCCTTAGAAAATTACGGCAACTACATCGTTTTTTTGTTTGTTCCCATCGCCGGGCCCATTGCCGATTTTGAATATAAACAAGGCGAAAACCTATCCAACCTAATATTGAGCTTAGTGGGTGGTTTTGTGGTATTTTGGGTGCTCATCACTCCACTTTACTCCTTATTTTTGGGAATCATTCGCAATGAAAAATAACATCAACACCGTTATTTTTGATTTTGGCGGCGTACTTTATGATATCGACTTTCAAGCTGCCGTAACCGCCTTTGAGCAATTGGGCGTTGAGGGATTCAGCGCACTGTACTCCAAGGCTGTGCAATCGAAATTATTTGAAAACTTTGAGTGCGGCCACATTTCTGTTTCTGAATTTTGCAATGAAATAAAGAACTATTTTGGTCAGAACCGACTCACCGATGAGCAGATCACCGGCGCATGGAATCAACTGCTTGTGGGATACAAAGAATCGAGGTTACACTTTGTTGAGAAATTGAAAAGCCGGTACACCGTACTCTTACTCAGCAACACCAACCAAGTGCACTACGATTATTTTACACGGGAGTTTCGTGAGAATTTCCAAACCGACCTGCGACTTGAGGATCACTTTCACCACGCCTTTTTTTCACATCAAGTAAAGTTGCGCAAGCCCGATACCCGCTTTTACGAATACACCTTGAGTCAAGCCGGCGTAACCCCCGAAACCGCGATTTTTATCGACGATACACCACACAACCTCCCACCGGCTAAGACCTTGGGTATTCGCACCGTTCATCATGACTCCAACAATGAAATTGAGGATGTCTTTGAGGAGTATATGAGCAACTTGGCGGGTTAGGAAGTCTATAAAAATTCCGATGTAAATTTCATTCTCTATTCTTATTTTATTGACACGGCAAACCATGTTGCGGGTTGTTTTGGAGCGAGTGAAAACGCCTTTTTACAACATCTATCCAAACAAATCCTTTTTTAATTTTATTTTTTTGTATTATTGCAAACAAATTTATTTATTGTCACAAACCTACTTTAATATGAAAAAAAAAATAACCACTTATTTCTTAAGTAGCTTTCGAAATATTCACTTAAAAAACTATCCCCTAATTTTAACTGCATTTTTTTTTACCGGATGGTCAATAAATCTCTCAGGGCAATCTTTTCAAATAACGGGTGATAGTGTTGTTTGCGCAAACCAAACTCACTCTTACTCAGCTCAACCTACGGGTAACTTTCAATATGTTTGGAACGCAAGCGGAGGTCAACTTGTATTTGATAGTACATTTAATGCTTCGGTTTCTTTTGGAAACCCCGGAAGTGGTTTTGTTTCACTCATCGTTTATGACTCTGCCGGCACAACAATTCTTGATACTGTTAGGTTAAATCCATCCATTTACCCGATACCGATTCCAAGAATAATTCCATCTGTCAATCAACTTTGTATGGACTTCCAATATGAAGATGAAAACGATGAATCTTTTGGGTTAGGTTTTGATGACGGTGCATGTAATGTGGTTTGCGAAAACGCTATTGTTACCTATACCGCGGCAGGTGACACCACCGGAATGACATACAATTGGGAAGTAAAAGGTGATTTTACCAGTTTTCAAGATTTTGGCCGATACATAGAGGTCTCTTGGGCAGACAGCGGACAGGGGGTTGTGCACTTAGAATTAATTTCACCGGCCGGGTGCAAAGGCACTAAAGAACTATGTGTAAAAATTGTGAATAAGCCCGTAGCACAGTTTGAGCATAATTTTGATGAAGATATCTGTACATTTACAGATATTCGATTTAGTGACCAATCCATTGATGCCTTCAAATGGGAATGGGACTTTGGTGACGGTACAACCTCAACAGAACAAAATCCGATTCACGCATATTCTATAGAGGGAAATTATGAAGTTTTATTAATCGTTGAAAATAAATGCGGCTGTAGAGATACCGCACTTTTAAATTTAGATATTGAGTTTGGCCCCAAACTAGAACTATACTGTATAACCACGGTTTGTGCAAATAGTGAAAGCTCATACCCTATTCTTTCCCCGGATTTTGACCCATGTGATGAGTACGATATAAGTGTTTCCCCCGGAGGTGATATCCATAATTATGATGCCGATTTTCACACCTTTGATGTAACATGGATTTCAACCGCCGGCCCTGAAGAGGTAATAACAATTGTAGATCATTGCTCCGGTTGTACAAGATATTTTCACATTCCCGTATTCAATCATGATGATAGTCAAATTGAAGGGGAATATACCGTTTGCGCCAATTCTATTGAAGAATATGTTATGCCCTTATGGCCGGGAACAAATTATCAATGGTCATTAAATCCGTCAAACGCAGGTGAAATAGTTAAAGGTCAAGGAGATCACACAGCTTATGTAGAATGGGACACCACTCAAAACTCTGCCGTACTTGCCGTAACCTACGAACATCCGATTCTCGGCGGGTGTTCACACGGTGATGACTCTTTAGAAATTGGAATTAAGCAGCCGTTTGAAGTTGACGGCCCCGAAATTATTTGCTTTAACACATCTGCCGAATTTGAAATTCACAGTAGAAGCGGAGTCACGGGCAGCTTTCGTTATCTCGTTACTGAAGAACAAACCGGAAACCCGGTAGATTCCGGACAATTTTCAAGCGCTACTTTCAACCCTGTTTTTCCCCACCACGGTGTGTATTTAATCCGAGTTACTCAAGAAAGTCTCTCTTACTGTAATGATGATGTTTATCTCACTTTAACCGTTCTTAATGTTGCTCAACCACCCGACTCAGGTTTGGTGAAAGGAGAAGTCAACGTTTGTACGGCCACTCCTTACGTTTATTCTTATGCGGGTGAATTACCTCAAGGTTATTACTTGAGGTGGGATTTAACCGGAGCCGATATAGACAGTAGTTTTTCCAATCCCGTATCCGTAAATTGGCTCACGGTGCCGGGGGGGCTACTCTCGATTACTTTTGAACAAAAAGACTACCCTTATTGCTCCTCGGGAGGAAGTGATGTAAACATTGACAACATTATACTTGACACCGCAAGTATTACCGGGCCGGACTCTGTTTGCAACAACAGTGTTGTAAATTATGAATCTCACGGTGAAGCTGACGATTACATTTGGAGCATCTCGCCCAATATTGCGGGGTCTGTTGTTTCAGGTGACGGAACCCCTAACGCCGTTATTCAATGGAATAATCACACCGGTTTTGCCACCGTAAGTGTGAACAGAAGTGTTTGCGATACGGCTATTGTGGATCAAAAAACCGTAGAGTTAACAGATGTTCCCTCAATTAGTATAGTATCACCGGATACGGTTTGTCAATTCGCTAATGAAACTTTATCGGTAACACCCTCAACAGGTATAAATGCCTATGTTTGGGATTTTGGTTTGCCCGCGGGCGATTCCGTTGCTCAACCCGGTGTGAGCTTCCCCGATAGCGGCACCTACTTCATTAATGTTGAGGCTTACTATCCGGGGTGTGCCCGGCCCTCAACCGATAATAAGGTAATTTACGTACGGGAAGCACCGGTGGCTTTTATCTCTACTCACGACCCGCTTTTAGAGTGCCAAAGCCCCACGCTTTTTGGTACGGTACAAGGTACTATACCCGGCACGCCTACCTATGAATGGTTTGAGAACACCATCCCGCCCACCTCATTGAGCGGCGGCAGTACCCTGGT
>PXEK01000035.1 GCA_003564735.1 Cryomorphaceae bacterium | reverse complement strand
TACGGCTATTGCCGTAGCACCTGTAACTACTTGGCGTTTTTACGATACTATTTATACCGAGCGCTATATGCAAACCCCCGAGGAAAACGAGGAGGGATACGATGACAACAGCCCGATTAACTATGCCGATCGACTAAACGGTAAATACCTGCTGGTACACGGTACGGCAGATGACAATGTGCATTTTCAAAATGCCACAGAAATGATTACTGCCCTTGTAAATGCGAATAAAGATTTTGATATGCACATTTACCCCGATAAAAATCATGGTATTTACGGGGGGAACACCCGAAATCACTTGTTCAGGAAAATGACGGAGTTTTTATACGATAATCTATAAACACAAATAACAACTATTACTTGACCCTTTTAACTTTAAAACTATGAGTGAAAAAAAATCAGGACACCCCTCGGGGCTTTATTTGTTGTTCGTAACAGAGATGTGGGAGCGCTTCAGCTATTACGGTATGCGCGCTATTTTCTCACTTTACATGATTAAGGCTCTACTTTTTGATAAGGCCTTGTCTGCCAGTATTTACGGTAGCTATACCGGTTTGGTTTACCTAACGCCTCTTATCGGGGGGTATGTGGCCGACAGATACTGGGGAAACAGGAAGTCCATATTTTTTGGGGGTGTACTCATGGCTGTGGGTCAGTTTCTGATGTTTATTAGTGCCTCAATGTATGAGAGTGTTGCCACGGGAGATAGTACCTTGGGTATTTTTGCTTTTTACGCAGGTTTGGGTTTCCTTATTTTCGGTAATGGCTTCTTTAAGCCCAATATTTCCACTATGGTGGGGCAGTTGTATCCCAAAAACGACAATAGGCTGGATTCGGCCATGACTATATTTTATATGGGCATCAACTTGGGAGCTTTTATCGCTCCATTGGTTGCCGGTGGTTTGGGTGATACAGGTGATCCTGCCGATTTTAAGTGGGGTTTCTTAGCCGCGGCAATTGGTATGGTTATAGCCACACTTACCTTTGAGTTGTTTAAAAACAAACACGTGGTTGATCCTGACGGAAACCCCGTGGGTTTAGCTCCTACCAAGCCTGATGTAAATGACGATACACCCAAGCAAAAAACGGATGTAAAGAAAACCATAGGTTTGGTTGCCCTTTACTTGGGTGTATTCTCATTATTTTTCTACGTGGTGGATTTTGATGTCATCGGCGCATTTATTTTTACTACCACAATTTTGGCCATGATTACGGTCATTACCGACGGCTCTATTACCAAAGTGGAGAAGGAGCGAATAGGCGTAATTTACGTTTGTGCGTTGTTTGTGATTTTCTTTTGGTCGGCATTTGAACAAGCCGGAGTTTCTTTGACCTTCTTTGCTGAGGAACAAACGAATCGAGACTTGTTTGGCTTCACCATTCCCGCTTCATGGTTTCAATCGGTGAACGCCATGTTTATTGTGATTTTTGCCCCTATCATGGCTTGGCTGTGGACCAAGTTGGATAAGATGAAAAAAGAACCGGCCTCCATTTATAAGCAGTCTATAGGTTTATTTTTACTGGCACTGGGCTACTTGTTTATATCTTTTGGTGTTGATGGTTTAGACCCTGAAGTAAAGGTGAGCATGCTGTGGTTGGTAGGTCTGTACTGGTTGCACACCATGGGTGAACTCTCATTATCACCTATCGGACTTTCAATGGTGGTGAAATTGTCGCCTATTAAATTTACTTCGCTTTTGATGGGTGTATGGTTTTTGGCTATGGCCACAGCGAATAAATTTGCGGGCGAGCTGTCAGGCCTTTATCCTGAAGAACAAAAAATTGAAGAGACATACAGTATTGACAAAGAAAAAGCCGAGGAGTATGCCGGAGTTTTGGAAACCCTTCGCTTCAGAGAAGGTTACTTCGATCCCGAGGGTGAGTTGAAAAACTTTGTTGTGAAATTAGGTTCTGAAAAAACTCTTGAACAGTACGAACCTACTTTTTGGGATTACCTCATTAAACGTACACCTGAGGAAAGCTTGGAAGTTACCTCTCTTAACGTGAAGGAAAAAGAAATTACCGAGTATCCGGTTCAGCAAATGGCCCGTATATTGCCGGGAGTTCCCTCAGAAAGAGATTTAAAAGCTAAAGGTGCCGATATTAAGCCTATATTCAGTTACGCCTTTAGCGATGATCTTTCTAAGTTATACCACTTCACTAAGGATGAAGAGGATATCAGGCTGAATGTGTGGAACCTCAAACCCGAAAAGCCAAAGTTTATGGGCTTTACCATTTCCACCTTATATGACTTTTTTATGATATTCGTATTTATGGCGGGTGGTGCGTCTTTGGTGTTGTTCTTATTGGGTAAAAAGCTCATTAAAATGATGCATGGCGTGAAGTAATTGCCGGTTGAGATTGTATGCAGTTCAAACTTGAAAAAACAGACGATCAATCAAAGGCTCGCGCGGGTAATCTGTCGTGCTCACACGGTGATATAGCTACACCGGTTTTTATGCCCGTGGGTACTGCCGGAACCGTTAAGGCTGTTCACCAAAGGGAGTTGAAAGATGATATATCGGCGCGCATAATATTGGGTAATACTTACCATTTGTATATGCGACCGGGTACCGAGGTGTTAAAAGCTGCGGGCGGCTTGCACAAGTTTATGGGGTGGGATAAACCTATACTTACCGATAGCGGCGGTTATCAGGTATATTCACTTTCTAACTCCAGAAAGATAAAAGAGGAGGGGGTGACCTTTAAATCTCATATCGACGGCTCTAAACACTTTTTTAGTCCGGAAAGGGCCATCCAAATACAGCGTGAAATAGGAGCAGATATTATCATGGCTTTTGATGAGTGCACGCCTTATCCGTGCGACTATCAATACGCCAAGAAATCGATGGAGATGACTCACAGGTGGTTGAAGCGCTGTGTTGCCGAAATGGAAAACTCGGGTCCGCTGTATGGTTATGAGCAGTCGTTATTCCCTATTGTTCAAGGAAGTACGTATAATGACTTGCGTAAACAATCGGCAGAAACCATCGCCTCTACGCGAGCAAACGGTTACGCCATAGGCGGGCTATCGGTGGGGGAGCCGCATGAAGATATGTATGAACAAACCGAGCGGGTTTGTTCTATTTTGCCGGAGGAAAAGCCGCGTTATTTGATGGGGGTAGGCACACCTGCTAATATTTTGGAATGCATAGCTTTAGGTGTTGATATGTTTGATTGCGTCATGCCCACGCGTAATGCGAGGCACGGTGTTTTATTCACTTGGAACGGCGTAATCAATATTAAAAATCAAAAGTGGGAGAACGATTTTTCGGTTCTCGATGAACAGGGAACCACCTTTGTGGATTCGGCTTATTCGAAGGGCTATGTTCGGCACCTTTTTAAGGTGGGTGAGTACTTGGGGGCTCAAATTGCCTCTATTCATAACCTCGGGTTTTATTTGGACTTGGTGAATCAAGCCCGTGAAAAAATTTTGGAGGGTACGTTTACCAGTTGGAAAAATGAGGTCGTTCCTCTTTTAACTAGGAGATTGTAGCACTTTTTTGGTCAGAGCCCTAAATCCGTTTGAAAAATTTATTAAGTTTGTTGAATAAAATATTACGGATATGATGACGCTTGGAATTTTCAGACTAAACACCATTCACCTTTTAATATTATCCATTTTAACAAGTGCGGGAATTTACGCACAAACCGTTCAGGTGGGTGAAGTGGAGGTGCGCCTCAACCAACAAAACGGAATATTAAACGGCAGTTATATGTCGTTTTATGACAACGGAAACAGAAAGGTGGAAGGACAATTTGAACAAAATAAACGCTCGGGGGAATGGAAATTTTACGATGAGGAGGGAGAGTTAATTGTAAAGCGTAATTATGAGAGCCCGTTATGTGTTCGGCAGGAGCTTCCTTCTCGGGAAACGGAATGCGGTACCGAGGATTTCGAGAACCGAACTTTCAAAAAAATAGAAAGTGAGATGATAGCGGGGCTGTTTCGGTTTTCAAGGTTTTACAGCGTAAATGAGAATCCCGAGTTATCCGGGTTTTCGCTGAGTTCGATAAAATCTTCGTTGACTAGCCACGACTTGAGTTTGTATGAGTTTTCATCTGAAATGGAAATCCTTTTGACGTAAGTAGAATCGGAAAGTCTTTCTAAATACGAAAACTGCACCTTGGTGGGAATGTTACTCAGTTCAGAAGCTTTCTTTGATAAAGACCGTCTTGTTTTTGAAGAACGCGCACTAGGAGTTGTTCCTGTGTTCGAGAATAATCAAGGTGAATATTTGACCGGTTTTGGATACTACTATCCCGGAGCCCGAGAGTTTTTTAGCACCCAAACCACAGGTTACGGGGCTGAAACATTAGACGATTTATTTTATACTCAATCCGGAGTGTCTTCTTTGGTTATTACCACTGAGAGTTATTACGGGCCTAAGTGGAACGAAAAGGTGTTTAAAGCAACTCTTGATAAAGATGCCATTATGGAGCGCGCCTATCTCGAAGCCCGACTTATTGAGCAGCAAAATGATGCCATTGTTTACGTTTTCACCTCAGAACAGTGATTTATCCGGAATGAATTATATTATGTGTTCATTGGTGGGGAGTGGAGTGGGTGCATAAAAAAACCACCACCGACATTTGCCGATGGTGGCCTGCACTAACCTAACCCTACTTGCTGCTTCGTGCAGAAGCAACACCTTTTAAACGTTGCATTATAAAAAAAGTTTCCAAGTTATTTGATGGATATCAACTTTGACTTGGGTGAGGCTTCTTCCTTTTTAGGAATATTGATTTTTAATATCCCATCTTTATAAGACGCCTCGATTTTGTTTTCATCTACCTTACCCTCAGGCAGTATAAAAGATCTGGAAAACGATGCAGATTTGAATTCACGTCGAGTGTAGTTTCTCTCGTTTTCTTCGTTTTCCTCCACCTTATTGGCAGAAATCGTGAGTTCGCCACTGTCTAAATTAATTTCGAAGTCTTTTTTATGCATTCCGGGTACGGAAAGTTCAAGTTGATAAGACTTCGAATTTTCGCTGATGTTAACTGCCGGGCTGAATTTTGCCGGGTTAGTGGAAAAGTCATTCAAAAAATCATCATCAAACCAAGTAGATAATAAAGGTCGGTTTCTATTTGCTCTTACTAATGTCATAACTTTAAATTTTTTTGGTTTCGGTTAATGGTTAAACAACCTCAATGCCGGTGATGGTTTTGGTTTTTTCTCCTGTCAAAACGTCTGTAAATATTTGGTTTTAATGTAATTATGTCATGTGTTTTTATTTGAAAGTGACTTTTTTTCTTGTTCTTAATATTGATAAGTGACACACGGTAATATTTTCTTAATGTATGGGCGGGTGGTATGGAGACTCATGAAAAATGTACTTTTGGCAACTCAAATATTGAATTCATTTTAACAGCGCATTATGGAACCTACTTTACAAGAAAAAATAAACTATTGGAAAAGCGATTTTTTTGATCAAGATACGCGGAACGAAGTCAGTGCTTTGGAGAAGGAAGGTGGAGAGGGCTTGGTTGATGCTTTTTATAAAGATTTGGAATTTGGTACCGGCGGTATGAGAGGTGTGATGGGTGCAGGCACTAACCGCATTAACAAATATACTCTGGGGCGGGCCACTCAAGGATTATGTCAGTACCTAAAGTTGGTGCGAAAAACCGGTGAACAATTAAAGGTTGCGGTGGCTTATGATTGCCGACATAATTCTAAGGAGTTTGGTAGGTTGGTGGCAGATGTTTTCTCTGCTAACGGAATCAAGGTTTTTTTATTTGAAGATTTGCGTCCTACACCGGAGCTCTCCTTTGCGGTTCGATATCTTAACTGCGATGCGGGAATTGTATTGACCGCAAGTCACAATCCGCCGGAGTATAACGGTTACAAAGTGTATTGGAATGATGGCGGTCAACTTGTACCCCCGCACGATCGTAACGTAATTGATTTGGTAGGGAAAACACGGTATGAGGATATTTTATTCACTTCTTCTGATGAGCTTATCGAGTTGGTGGGTTCTGAAATAGACAAAGCTTTTATTGAGGCTTGCGTTGCGAATAGTCATATTGAGGGTAATAAAGATCGTTTGAAAATTGTGTTTACTCCGCTGCACGGTACGTCGGTTACGGCCATTCCGGCAGCTTTTGAAAAAGCGGGATTTACCGACTTTCATATCGTAAACGAACAGGCTGTGCCCGATGGCGATTTTCCTACGGTAAAATCACCCAATCCCGAAGAACCTGAAGCACTTGAATTAGCTACCCGAATGGCTGAAGAAATAAAAGCCGATATTATCATCGGAACCGACCCGGATAGTGACCGGCTGGGTGTTGGGGTTCTGACCAAAAATGGGAAAATTGAATTGCTTAACGGCAACCAAACGGTGGCCTTACTCACTTGGTACTTGCTGAAAAAACAAAAGGAATCAGGGGATATTAAACCCAATCATTTCGTGGCGCAAACGGTTGTGACCAGTGAGTTACCGGCGAAAATAGCTGAGGGATACGGCGTAAAGACTTATTACTGTTTAACGGGTTTTAAATGGATTGCCGACATTATTCGACGAAAGGAAGGGGTAGAGCATTTCATTGGAGGAGGGGAGGAGAGTTACGGTTATATGGTAGGTGATTTTGTGAGAGATAAGGACGCAGTTACCGCTAGTTTGATTTTTGCCGAGGTAGCTTTAGAAGCGAAACGTTCAGGGAAAACACTCATTGATGTACTCGCTGAGATTTACCGAGATTACGGTTTTTATCGTGAACGACTCATCAGCATAGTGAAAAAAGGCAAGTCGGGGGCGGAGGCTATTGCCAAAATGATGACTGATTTTAGATCGGCAACTCCTGAGTATGTTAACGGGTGTAAGGTGGTGAAAACAATTGATTTGCTTTCGGGAGTTGAAACGAATACGGTTACGGGCGAAACGAATAAAGTCGATTTGCCCTCTTCCAACGTTTTTCAAATTTTTACCGCCGACGGGAGTAAAATTACGGCGAGGCCATCGGGTACAGAACCAAAGATTAAATTTTATATCAGTGTTAATGCCAACCTCGATCATTTATCTAATTATGATGCCGTTTATCTAGAGTTGGAAAACAGGATTGACACCATTATAGAAGATATGCAGTTGTAATTATTGGTATAATTCTAGCTGAGGATATAAAAAAAGCCCTGCTCAACGAGCAGGGCTTTTTTATTTGATTAAGTGTTGACATCTATAGCTTACTGCACCCCCACGCGTTTCACACTCAGGTTACCGTCGCGAATGACTTTTACAAAGTACACTCCCGCAGCTAAGTTCATGTTCACTTCTTCCACCAACTCGCCTTCTATGCGGCCCGGTGTTTTTGCGGT
>PXEK01000214.1 GCA_003564735.1 Cryomorphaceae bacterium | reverse complement strand
TTCACTGTGCATAAAAAATAAAAGTGTGATTAAACTTAAAAGAGAAATTTTCTTGAGGACAGTAAAGTTACTTATAATTACACTTAAACTCCCCCCCCCATTCAAATTGGAGGCTGTTTTCAACATTTTGAAATCCTACGGCCTTGCCGCCGGCGTTTCCTAAAGCGACGTTTCGCTTGGTACTTAATTGTTTCATAAAAATTTAATTTAGTGCCCCGTCGTCTGTTGTGACGGTTAAGAGGCTTGTGAATAAAAATGAATCATTGTCGCAAATATAAGGGGATTTTTTAAAACTGCAAGGATTAGAGGAGTTGTTTAACAAACTCGATGAGTAACTACACAGGTTCCCGAAGCTCCATTTCTAAACCGAAAAATCACTCTCTTAAGAGCCTCTCAATCTTTAATTCCATTCTCATTCCTTGTACGCCACTAGACTTAACCCGCAACATCTTTCTTGACCGCTTAGCGTCTCAGTGTCTCTTCGTGAAACTTTCCGGACTATTTTCCTGAGCATTTAGCCATTAGCCTTTGGCCGCTAGCTACCCTCTGCATCTTGGCCTCAATCCTTGTCCTCAATCCTCGACCTTGTCCTTGTCCTTAGCCTTGTCCTTGTCCTCGACCTTGTCCTTCTCGTTCCTTGCAGTATTCGTGATTTCACCCGCAACGTCTTTTCAGCTCACGGTTCACCGCTTACGGTTCACGAACCTTTCAGCCTTCACCTCTTCTTTCTTGTAAGCCACTTCAGCGAACCCGCAACGAGTACCGCTTCACGCTTCACGCTTTACGCCTGCCCCGTAGAATTGCCGCAGGCACCGCGCAGCGGATTCCAACGGGCTTCACCCTCCGCTCACCGTTCCACTCTTCCTCGGTTCTGACCAAAAAGATTATAATAATCACAAAATACAGCCCCCGCACAACAGAAAATTCGTTTAATTTGCTCTAACAAATTTTTTACCTATGCAAAAAGCCATTCAGTACTTAAACGACAACAACAAACGATTTTTAGAAGAACTATTCAGCCTGTTGCGCATCAAAAGCGTGAGCACTGACGATCAATATAAAAGCGAAGTAATCAAAGCCGCAGAGGAAGTAAAAAACAGATTGGAAGAAGCCGGTGCCGAAAACTGCGAGGGGATTCCCACCGCCGGCCATCCCGTGGTTTACGCCGATAAAATCATCGACGAAAATTTACCCACGGTTGTGGTTTACGGACATTATGACGTTCAACCTGCCGATCCGCTCGAACTTTGGGATACCGACCCGTTCGACCCGCAAGTTCGCACCACCGAAATTCACCCCGAAGGCGCTATTTTCGCCCGGGGCTCAGCCGATGATAAAGGCCAAATGTTCATGCACGTAAAAGCCTTTGAGGCGCTGGTAAAAACCGATAGCCTTACGTGCAACGTGAAGTTTATGATTGAAGGCGAGGAGGAAATAGGCTCTCCAAGTTTGCCCGACTTCCTTACAAAATACAAAGAAAAACTGGCCGGCGATGTCATTCTTATATCTGACACGGGGTTACTCAGTCTTGAGCAGCCCTCCATTACCACCGGATTGCGCGGCATGAGCTACGTTGAGGTAACCGTTACGGGTCCCAATCGTGATTTACACTCGGGTTTGTACGGCGGCAGTGTGGCCAATCCGTGCAACATATTGGCGCAACTCATTGCCGACTTACATGATGATGATAACCGTATTACCGTTCCCGGTTTTTACGATGATGTAGAGCAAGTATCGCAAGAGGAGCGTGACCTCATGGCCAAAGCCCCGTTTGACGAGGAAAAGTACAAAAAAGAATTGGGCATTAACGCCGTGTGGGGCGAGAAAGGCTACTCTACATTGGAGCGCAGCAGCATAAGACCCACCTTAGATTGTAACGGCATTTGGGGCGGTTATACTCAGCCCGGGGCAAAAACCATTATTCCGTCCAAGGCGCACGCAAAAATATCGATGCGTTTGGTTCCGGGTCAAGACCCCGAGACCATTACCAAGTTAATCGGTGAGCACTTGCGCAACGTCGCGCCCGATTACGTGAAGGTGGACGTCAACTATCTGCACGGCGGAATTCCGTACGTTTGCCCGGTAAACACCCCTGAGTATCAAGCTGCAGCCAACGCCATGGAGGAGTCGTTCAACAAAACGCCAATTCCTTTGCGCTCGGGCGGTTCCATCCCTATTGTGGCTTTGTTTGAGCAAACTCTTGAGATGAAAAGCGTATTGATGGGTTTCGGGCTCAACTCTGACGCTATTCACTCGCCCAATGAGCATTACGGACTAAAAAACTTCAAAATAGGTCAAGAAACTATTTGCCGTTTTTACGAACAATACGCCCGACTCAAGAAATAGAAATTGTACCGTTTACCGGTGGGGTTTTATTTTTTTGGTCAGAACCCCATACGCCGGTGCGTTTCACACCTTTTGGCAACATCCAACGTGGGTGGGATTTTAGTACACGAGCGTTTGGGTTTGATTTTGCATCTTTGCACACGTTATGAGCGATGACCTTTTAGGCAAGAAAAAGAAAGTGCGCGAGAAATTGCGCAACATGTACCGCTTGGTTCTCCTTCAAGAAGATACCTTTGAAGAGAAGTTGGCTTTTCGTCTCACACCCCTAAACGTATTCACTTATGCGGGCTTGCTTATTATTTTATTGGTCATCATAGTTACGGCCGGTATCGTGTTTACCCCTTTACGGGAGTATATACCCGGCTACGCCGATATTACCACAAAGCGCAATGCGGCGTACGCCGTATTTAAAGCTGACTCACTCGAAAATGAACTGATTATTCGAGAAAACTATATGCAAAACCTGCACACCCTTTTAACCGGTGGCGCGCCGTCAGATTCCAGCGATATTGCAGATCGGCATATTGTACACTCGGGAGAAATTGAAGATTACAGGTCACAAGCCGATCAAAGGTTACGTGAGGAGGTTGAAGAAGCCGAAAAATACAGTGTTCATTCTTCGGGAATTACTTCGCGGTCTCGCGCCGCGGCTTACTTTTTCTTTACTCCCGTGCAAGGTGTGGTTACCTCAGAGTTTTCTACGCAAAAAGATCATTTTGGCGTTGATGTGGCCACCAAGGAAGGAGAATCGGTAAAAGCCATTTTTGACGGTACGGTGATTTTTGCCGGCTGGAGCCCTGAAGTAGGTCACGTGATACAAATTCACCACCGCAACAACTTGGTTTCAATTTATAAGCATTGCTCGGTCGTACTCAAACGCAAGGGCGATTTTGTTACAGCGGGTGAGGTCATCGGCATGGTGGGTAATACCGGAGAATATACCACGGGCGCCCACTTGCATTTTGAGCTTTGGGAAGATGGTCAGCCCCTTAACCCGCAAGATTACCTCACCTTTTAAAATCCTTTTACTTTGGCAGATATTACGGTTTATACAGACGGCTCAGCATTGGGAAACCCCGGCCCCGGCGGTTACGGCGTTTTATTGATGGCCGGCAAACACCAAAAAGAACTCTCGCAAGGCTACCGTAAAACCACAAACAACCGTATGGAACTGCTGGCCGTGATTGTAGCGTTGGAGTCGCTCAAAGGCGAAGGGCATAACGTCACCATATACTCCGACTCAAGTTATGTGGTTAATGCCGTGGAAAAAGGCTGGTTGGCCACGTGGCGTAAAAAAGGATTTAAAGGTAAAAAAAATACCGATTTATGGCGACGCTACTTGCATATAGCGCCTAAGCACAATGTAAAACTCGTTTGGGTAAAAGGTCATGCCAACATACCGGGGAATGAACGCTGCGATCGCTTGGCGGTACAAGCCGCCGAAAGTAACGACCATGAAATTGATTACGGTTACGAAAATCCCGTGCTCCCCGCACAAAGCGGTTTGAATATTTGAGATTCACTAACCCGTAAAACTCCTCGAAAAAGGCTAATTTCCATGTCGACCGAACAGAGTTATTTTTGCTTTACGGCGTAGTAAATGTAGAAACCCAAAGGCAAAAACATAACCGCTGAAAACGCGGGTAAAAACCAACCGCCCAAGCCTGTGGCTACACCTTGAGTGTATCTTACGGTGGTGAAGGCTATAAGGGCAAAAACAATAACAATCACCAACTTCAAAAAACGCAATAACCGAACGGCAAAACCGTATTGCCGAATTGCGTTTTCCTCAGTAATGCTCACGGGATAATTAAATATATGCGGATACTTGGAGAGCACCGTTAGCCCTACATGCAAAAGCCCGGCAATACCCGGCAATATTAAAAATACGCCTTTATGTCCGTAACGGTCGGGTTCACCTGCGGCATTAAAATGAATGGGGACTTCGGCCGGTAGCGACACAAAATGATAAGCGCTATACCCCAAAAAAAGCAACAGTGCGCCGGCTCCAACAAACTCCATCAATTTATCTACAGGAGTAAAAAGTGGCTTTAGTTGAGGTCTTTCGGTCATTTTTAGCGGCTTTTTGGGGTTCTGAACGAAATACAAATGTATTAAACTCACGGTATAAACGAGAACATTTATGAGGGTGACGCAGCCCGGTGTAATTGATTACTTTTGTTGTTTAATTAATTATTCAACGGTAAGAAAACACTTTGAAAAAACACATACTTACAACCCTCAAAATCCTTTTTCCCCTTGCGTTGGGTCTTTACCTCGTTTGGTATTTTTATAAGGAACTAAAAGCCGAAGACCAACTTGACGAGCTGTTTTCAGCCTTTGGTCAAGCTAATTACTTTTGGGTGATTTTATCACTTTTCATCGCCACCCTGAGCCATTTAAGTAGAGCCTGGCGCTGGAAATACACATTGGAACCTCTGGGGTACAAACCCGATTTTTTAAATAGTTTTTTCGCCGTAATGGGTGGCTATTTAATTAATATGGCCGTTCCCCGATTGGGAGAGTTGTCGCGTTGCGGTATTTTACAGCGATATGAGAAAATTCCGTTCGAAAAGTTGTTGGGAACGGTCATTGCCGAGCGTGTTGCCGATTTAATTATACTGCTGGGAACCATCACCGCCATTGTGTTTTTACAGTATGACGTTATTCAAAATTTACTCAACGAAATCATTTCCGAAAAACTGGGTGAAATCTCAGGGCCTGCGGTTATTGTTATTCTGCTCGTGCTTTTTGCGGGGGGAATATCGACCCTGGTGTTTGTTTATAAACTCAAGAGCTCCAACAAGTTTATTTTGGCCGTGCAAAAAATAATCAAAGGTATTTTAGAGGGTATTGCGGCCATTTACACCATGAAACACAAGTGGTATTTTTTGGCGCATACGGTGTTTATTTGGTTTGCTTACCTCATGATGTTTTACGTGTGCTTTTTCGCGCTTCCCGAAACCACTTCCGTACCGCTCGAAGGTGTTTTCACGGCCTTTGGCTTGGGCGGTTTAGCGATTGCCCTCACCAACGGAGGTATTGGAGCGTACCCGCTGGCCATTCAGGTGATTTTACTTTTGTACGATGTGGATAAAGCCACCGGCGGCGCCTTTGGGTGGATTGTTTGGGCCGCACAAACGGCCATGATACTCGTTTTGGGAGGGTTATCCTTCGCAGTGATTTCAACGTATAATTCCAAGTATCGACATGCAAGAAGTTGAATTTAAAATAATGGATCACGGCTCTATTGACGAGCTGGTGCACGATTGGAGAATGAAAAACCAAACCGTTGTGTTTACCAACGGCGTTTTTGATTTACTCCATCGAGGTCATATCGATTACCTGCTCAAAGCGTCAAAACTAGGTGATAAACTCGTGGTGGGCATCAATAACGATGCCTCGGTAAAAACTCTCAATAAAGGCACGTCCAGACCTATAAAAGATGAGTACTCCCGAGCTTTAATCATAGCCTCTCTGTTTTTTGTGGATGCTGTGGTTATTTTTTCAGAACCCACCCCTCTTAATTTGATCGAAATCATATCTCCCGATGTTTTGGTGAAAGGCGGCGATTATGATCCTAATGAAAAAAATCCCGAAGCAAAGGTATATATTGTGGGATCAGACCACGTGACCAAAAAAGGCGGAACGGTGAAAACCATTCCCTTTTTGCCCGGATATTCGACCACCTCCTTGGAGAAAAAAATAATAGATTCGCACAGTAAAAACTAAACTCTTGGCCAAAACAAAAACGCTTTACGTATGTCAAAACTGCGGTGCGCAATCGCCCAAATGGATAGGTCATTGCCCGTCTTGCGGCGAGTGGAACTCCTACGTTGAAGAAATTATTACGCAAAACAAAAAGCAAACGTTAGCTACTGCGGCTACCCATGAATCTCAAGCGAAACCCCGACTTATTCAGGACATCAACGCTGAGGATTTGCCGCGTTTTAATTCATCCGATGCAGAGCTCAATCGCGTATTGGGTGGCGGCATTGTTCCCGGATCTTTGGTGTTGATCGGCGGTGAACCGGGCATAGGAAAAAGTACGCTGATGCTCCAGGTGGCGCTGGCACTTCAAAACAAAAAAGTACTTTACGTTTCGGGTGAGGAGAGCGCCCAACAGATTAAAATGCGCGCCGAACGTACCGGATTCGACTCCAACCAATGTTATTTACTCGCCGAAACTTCACTGGATCAAATATTCACTCAAATCAAAAACGTACAACCCGATGTTTTGGTGATTGACTCCATTCAAACATTGCATAAAAGCGGCATTGAGTCGGCGCCGGGGAGCGTAACCCAAGTGCGGGAATGTTCTGCCGAATTGCTTCGCTTTGCCAAAGACAGCAACGTACCGGTATTTTTGATTGGTCACATCAACAAGGAGGGGAGTATTGCCGGTCCCAAAATTTTGGAGCACATGGTGGATACCGTGTTGCAGTTTGAGGGCGACCGCAACCATGTTTTTAGGTTACTCAGAGCCGTAAAAAACAGGTTTGGCTCAACCAACGAGTTGGGCGTGTATGAAATGTATGCCAAGGGGTTGAAGGAGGTGTCGAATCCTTCAGAGATTTTTATTCACCAACGCGATCAATCTCACAGCGGCACAACGGTATCGTGTATTATGGAGGGTTTGCGACCCATTATGATTGAAACGCAAGCTTTGGTGAGTACGGCAGCATACGGCACGCCGCAAAGGTCGGCCACGGGGTTTGATTTAAGGCGACTATCGATGCTCTTGGCGGTACTGGAAAAAAGGTGTGGTTTTAAACTGGCGGCAAAGGACGTTTTTTTGAACATCGCGGGCGGAATCCGCAGTGATGATCCCGCTATTGATTTGGCGGTGGTGAGTGCCGTTTTATCTTCCAACACCGATTTACCCGTTAATCCAAAATATGCGTTTGCCGGTGAAATTGGTCTGTCCGGTGAAATCAGGCCCGTAAACCGAATTGAAAAACGCATCAGTGAAGCGGAGAAATTGGGGTTTGAAAAAAT
>PXEK01000097.1 GCA_003564735.1 Cryomorphaceae bacterium | reverse complement strand
TTGATGTGGTGCTTCAAGCTGAAACGGGGTTTATCAGTATGACGGGTTCTGACCAAAAAGCACCGGCTAAACTTCCCGTAGCCCTTATTGATGTTTTGGCAGCCCATCAGTTGAAAGAGGGTGTTCTCACGGCGTTGTGGCAGTCCGCAAAGGGAGATACTCGAGCCAAGCGCATTCGTGTGAGTTTGTACGAGGCAGCCTTGGCTTCTTTGGTGAATGTGGCGTCTAATTTTTTAATGGCGGGTCACGTTGCTAAGCCTATAGGAACAAAGCACCCCAATATTGCGCCGTATGGCGATATTCTTGAAACCGCTGATGGCGGTAAAGTGGTATTGGCGGTGGGTACGCAAAAGCACTTTGCAAATTTGTGTGGTGTTTTGGAGCGGACTGATTTGACTGAGGATCGACGGTTTTCTTCTAATGCGTTAAGGGTTCAAAATCGTGATGCTTTAATGGAGCAGTTGCGTGAAGCGGCTAAAACGCTCAAACGTGACGATTTGATGGATAAATTACTTGCACGTAAAGTGCCCGCCGGAGCGGTGAAAACGGTTGATGAGGTGCTCACCACCCCCGAGGCTCGAAAATTAATTTTACGAGACACTATAGAGGGTGCCGATACATCGAGGCTGAGAGGAAATGTTTTTCACATTTCTACCAAATAGTAAAAGCCCGCTTTATCCGCGGGCTTTCTATTGATTACTTCTTAATAAGCTTTTGCGTGGTGTTGAATCGGCTACCGTTGATGCGTATTAAATACATACCGGAAGGAAGTTCACTTATATCCATTTTGTGTTGATAATCTTCACCTTTTGAGGATGATGCTCTTTGCACTCTCAACAGGTCGCCCGTAATGGCGTAAATTTCAATTTCCATCCCTTCATCGGCGTTTTGGATGTTTATGTTGAGTTCTGTAGTGGCCGGGTTGGGGTAAATATTCACTTGTGTTTGTGAGCCGGCTAGGTCTGCAGCACTGTTGATGGTACAGTCAATAGTGTCATGGTCACAGCGGGTGCCGTCACCTTGGAACAAACCGTTCATGGCTAAGCAAGTGGAATCTGTAGCCTCGGTACATGTTTCATCGGGAAGGCAGCACGCGCCAATAATTTCATCTGCCGGTCTTTCACAATCAACGGTATCGGCATCACAGGTTACGTTATCGCCAAAGTATGTTCCGTCAAGTGCAGCACAAGCGCTATCTGTTTTTTGTTCACAAGTGTAATCAGGCAAGCAGCAGGCTCCGGTAACAAGTGTATCGCCGTTTTCAGATGTATCTGCAATAGTAGTGTGGGTTTGCAGGTAAGTTAAACCGCCGGTAAGTTGACCGTAAATAATTTCTTGTCGTTCGTCACCGCCTAAGTTACCCACAACGGGAGTAACTTGTGAAGCTCTCAATTTTAAGGAATCTGTTTTTACGTATGTACCGTTGATGGGATCTGACGGAATATCATAAATGTAAAGCCCTTCGCTAAAGGTACCCACAAAGAGTTTTACGTCAGATGAATCGGTGGGATAGGGAGCGAAATAAGGAGCTACCATGCCTCGAAAACCGGGTCTTCTATAATTTATACCGCCCAAAGTGTCTTTATCAGGAGTATTGTTAAATTGTGGGTTTTGAGGTGTACCCGTATTTTGGTAATAAGCTATTTTGCCGTTATACGTTCCTACTACAATATCGAGTAATCCGTCACCGTTTAGATCGTACAATGTGGGGTGAGTGTAGGTGTCGATTTGAATATCCATAAAATTGGAGTCGGTGAGTGAAAAATTTAAGGGCGCCCCTTGGGGGGAGTTACTTTCAAAGTAGTTTAATCTTCCGTTTTCAGCACCTGCAATCATATCGGGAACTCCATTACCCGTTAGGTCGCCAAAGGCGGGATACATTCCAAAAAATTCGTATTGGCCTAAGTTTGAAAAATCGTTTGTGATAAATTCAAAGGAAGGTACTTGCGCTGTGCCTACGTTTTTAAAGTAGGCTAGTTGAGCATTTCTCTTCACTGAGAATGGAAAGGCGGTAAAGGAGTCGAAGAATCCGGTATTTCCCATGAGAATATCCAATAATCCGTCACCGTCAACATCAATCAATCGCGGGTAGCTTCCCGTGCCGTGGTCTATACTTTGTCGATTGATGAAGTTGTTTCGGGTGTATGACAGTTGCATATTGTTAGAGTCACCAATGTTGGTGTACAATAAAACGTTATTTACATCCTCGTTAATTTGCGCCTCAGAAGGAGAGACCAAAATGTCTTGTAGCCCATTATTATTGACGTCGAATAGAAATGCGGCCGGCTTATGTGGCATCAATACAGGTGTAGTATTGTTGGGCCAAGTGGAGTCTTGAGAGGTCATGTATGCATCAGAGGGAGTTCCCGTATTAAAAACGGCTTTCATGTTACTCATTTCGGTGTCTCCAATAATGAGATCGGTAAGGCCGTCATTGTTATGGTCAAATGCACATAGTGTACCGCCAACATGTCGGGTGTTGCGGGTTTGACCGGGATTATGTCCGCTTTGCGGAGGTAAGCCGCCGGTATCTAGAGGGGGAACTTCGCTCAAACTCATGCAAAAGGAATCTTCCAAGATAATTCTGTTTGTGGCCAGAGACTCAAAAAAACCTCCATAACAAGAAGAGTGGAATTTAAACATTAATGTATCAGAGCAGGTATCCGTTATGTTTTCGAACAATGTTATTTGGGTGTTTACAGTGTGATGAGCCAAGATGTCTAAATCCCCGTCACCGTCAACATCGTAAATGGCGGGAACATCTGAAAAATTTACAGTAGCTAATGACATTTGAGTGCCAAAATAGATGGCGGGCAGTCGCAATTCAAAGAGTTCAAAAGCGAGGGAATCATTCACTCCGTCGGGAGTTACGTTTTTAAAGACGCTGATGCCGCCACCTGAAATGGCTCGTGTAAAAATATCGAGTTTACCGTCGCAGTTGTAATCTCGCAGTTTTACCCAGTCAATCATTTCGGGGAAGAATTTTTCGTAATACGGTTCATAGGTGAAAGAGGCTGTTCCCGGGATACCGTCATTTAAGTAAGTGTAAACACGACCGCCGTCGCGATCAAAAACAAACATATCATCAAAACCGTCACCGTTAAGATCGATAGGCGAAAATTGAGGAAGATTAAAACCCCCGGCCCAAGGGTGCTTGCGGTCGATACCAAACACCTCCACATTGACAGAGTCATTCCTGAAAAAATCTTTTAATTGTTGAGATTTAGCAGGTAGCGCGATAAGCGCAATGGTTAAAGCAATCATCATACTGCTTAAAGATCTCATTAAAAATGAAATGGATTTCATGTTTTCGTGTAGTTCGGGGGTATGGGTTGAGATCATTCTGAAACTTTTTTAGATATTAATAACAAATGTACGTTATTGTACGCGCCTTTGATACATAAAAACGCAAATTTAACGAATATCAGGTGTCAAGTGCTCGTAAAAATCGCCCGCAAGGATGAATTAGCAGAATGGTGTTTGGGGTTCTGACCAAAAAAAATAATAGAAAATATTAATGAATACATAACCTAACGCGCACTTTGATTCGTTGTTACTTTATACTTTCGCGGCTGCATATATTTAACATATGAGTTTATCCATTTTTGATTTAATCGTAATTGCAGGCTCTTTAGGATTGTTCGTTTACGGCATTAAGACGTTAAGTGAAGGGTCTCAACGGTTGGCATCATCTAAAATTAGATCGATACTTTCAAACTTCACTACTTCAAAATTTAGCGGGGTACTCAATGGTTTTTTGACTACGGTAATTTCTCAGTCGAGTTCTGCAACTACCATCATGATGGTGAGTTTTGTGAATTCAGGACTTCTCAACCTGAAACAGGCAATAGGTGTAATTATGGGCGCCAATATTGGCACAACTACAACGGCAGTACTTATTGCTTTTTTTGGTTTTTCGGCGTATGGCCCCGAAAACTGGGCCTTGCCTTTTATTGCACTTGGATTTCCTTTGTTGTTTGCCAATAACCCTCAAATTAAGTCACTCGCCGATTTACTTTTTGGTTTTGGTATTTTTATTTTGGGTATCACAGCCTTAAAAACTTCCATTCCACTAGCCACCGAAATCCCGGAAATTTCAAACCTTATCGCATCCGTTGATGTAGATAATTTCTGGATGTTTTTACTGTTTGTAGCACTGGGGACTTTGTTTACGGTAATACTTCAATCTTCCTCGGCATCATTGGTGCTTACTTTGGTCTTGGCAGGTAACGGAATTTTGGGTTTTGAACAGGCGGCAGCAATTGTTTTAGGTGAGAATATTGGGACTACAGTTACTGCTAACTTAGCGGCGAATATTGGGAACGTTCATGCAAAAAGGGCTGCAAGGGCTCACTCTATTTTTAATGTATTCGGGTTGCTTTTAATGCTTATGGTGTTTCCTTGGTTTTTAAAGGGGGTTGATGCCGTTACGGCCGGGGTAATTGGTGAGAGTCCGCTGTATTCGCCCACATCATCTGAGGCTTACCGCAACGCTGCACCATGGGGAATTACTTTTTTCCACATCGGGTTCAATGTGCTTAATACGCTTATTTTCATATGGTTTACCGATTCTGTAGCGAAGCTTGTGACCCGCTTGGTGCCGGGAACGGGTAAAATTGATGAGGAGTACAATTTGGAGTTTATCGAGCGAGGGCCGATGGGAACCCCTGAACTCTCTTTGATGGAAGCGCGCAAAGAGGTGGCGAAACTGGGAAGACTCACACAAAAAATCATTGTGTATTTTAATGAACTGTTCAACTCCAAGGATGTGAAGTTCGTGAAAAAGCGCATGAATAAAATCAAGAAGTATGAAAATATTACCGATAGGGTAGAGGTTGAAATAGCCAATTACTTGATGCGCGTGTCAAGGGGAGAGTTGAGCTCTGACTCCTCTGAGCGAGTTCGTATGATGCTGAGTGTGATTAGTGAGCTCGAACGTGTGGGCGATTTGTTTTATCAAATGAGTTTGACCATGGAGCACAAAATTGAAGACCGCATTTATTTTACTCCTGAACAAAGAGCCGCCATAGAAACTATGCTGAGCCTTTTGAGTGAAGCCGGGAAAATAATGAACGATTATCTCGATACCGATAATGCAGAATTGCTTACAGATGCAAAAAGGCTCAAACGTGAAATTATGACTCATAAAGAAAAGGTGAGTAGTGAGCATTATAAAAGTATTGAAAAAGGAGACTACAATATACGCAGCGGGCTGGTGTATAACGACTTACTCAATGCGTGCGAAAAAGTGGGCGAGAATATTACCAACGTGAGCGAACGCTTGGCAGGGAAGAATGTGGCAACATAAGCTTGATTTTATACCCTTTTTGTTGCCTGCCGAATAAGTTGGTTGTTGGCGTTTATTTTATCTTTGAAAAAAATATTTCATGAAAAAATTGATTATAGCCTTTATACCCGTATTTTTTTTGGCAGGCTGCAGCATTTTAGAAGAAAAAGCGGCAATACTCAATTCACAAAATGAAGGGTCAACAACACAAGGCCTCACAAATAGTGAGGTTATTTCAGGGCTAAAGGAGGCATTATCGGTGGGAGTTAATAACGCCGTAAGTGTTACCTCGGTAACCGACGGCTTTTTAGATAATTCAAAAATCAAGCTTCCGTTTCCGCCGAGTGCGCAAAAAATGAAACAACGTGCCATTGATTGGGGCTTGGAGGGTCAGGTTGATCAAATTGTGACCACATTAAATCGTGCCGCTGAAGATGCCGCAGGGGAGGCCGCCCCCATTTTTCTCAACGCTATAAAAAATATGACCGTAAATGACGGTTTTGAAATACTCAACGGGGGTGAGGGCGCTGCAACGCGTTTTTTAAAAAGACAGACTACTGATGAATTGATGACGGCTTTTTCGCCCGTAGTAGATAATTCAATAAATAAGGTGAAGTTAACCGAGTATTGGAACCCCGTAGCTTCGCGTTATAATCAGGCCGTGCGGTTTACGGGTGACGATCCCGTTGAGGATGATTTGAACAAATACGTAACTGAGCGTGCTATTGACGGCTTATTTGTGGTGGTAGAAGAGGAAGAGAATAAAATCAGGAAAGACCCCAAAGCTCGCGTAACCCAAACGCTGCGCCGGGTTTTTGGCAGTTTGTAAAACGTTTAGCGCTTTAATCAAATGAACTTCATTACGCAACGACTCTTGAAACCCGCTGATAACAGCGGATTGGTACTGTGGCGTATTTTACTCGGCTTTTTACTTGTTGCCGAGGCGTGGGGGGCAATTCTCACCGGGTGGCTTACCGAGACTTTTGTTGAGCCCGAGTTCAGGTTTAGCTTCATCGGCTTTGAGTTTTTGAAAATGCTATCCGGTGAATGGATGTACCTGTACAATGTGGTTATGGGTATTTTCGGACTCATGATTATGGTGGGTTGGCATTATAAAATCGGGGTAGTCGGTTACTTTTTTATGTGGGCCGGTATATACTTTGGGCAAAAATCACACTACAATAATCACTATTACCTTCTTCTACTATTGGTGGGGCTCATGTTTTTTATTCCGGCCAACGCATACGCCTCTTTTGATGCTAAAAGAAAGCCGCACCTCAAAAGTTTACACGCCCCCTTTTGGGCTTATTTTATCTTTATGCTGCAGTTTGGAATTGTGTATTTTTATGCAACTCTAGCCAAACTTTATCCCGATTGGTTGCAAGCCAAACCCGTGAGCTTATGGTTGACATCCAAAAGTGACTATTGGTTGATAGGGCCGCTTTTAGAACAAGAGTGGGTGCATTGGGCGTTTTCATACGGCGGTATATTTTATGACGGCGCTATTATTCCATTGTTGATTTTCAAAAAAACCCGCAAGATTGCCTTAGTTCTCAGTTTGGTTTTTCATTTGACCAATTCTGCCGTTTTTCACATCGGTATATTTCCTTTTTTGGCGGTATCGGCCGTGCTTTTATTCTGGGACCCTGAACAATTGAGAAAAATATTTTTCAAGTCAAAGCCCGGTTTCATTCCTTTGGTCAGAACCCCAAAACCCTCTACAACAGAGAAAGGGTTGGCGTTATTCTTTATATGTTACTTTGCCGTACAAATATACCTTCCTCTGCGTCATTGGTTTTATGAAAGCAATGTACATTGGTCAGAAGAAGGGCACAGGCTTTCTTGGCAAATGATGACGAGAAGTAAAGCCGGTAACGGATTTTTCACCGTGAAAGATTTAACCACCGGCCGCCGCTACACCGAGCAACCCTCGCAGCGATTATTACCTCACCAAGTGCGAAGTATGCCCAAGCGACCCGATATGATTTGGCAATACGCCAAGTACCTTGAAGGAGTTTACCATGAAAAAGGGTTTGACTCTATCGCGGTTTATGCCCACACTCGAATAAGCTTAAACGGCAGGAAAATGCAACCCCTCGTAAATCCTAATTTTGATTTAACCACG
>PXEK01000101.1 GCA_003564735.1 Cryomorphaceae bacterium | reverse complement strand
TAGTAGGTGTAATCAACATCTGTTTCTACCTCCTTAATGGAAATATTGTAATCTTCACCCGTGGAGAGAATGGTGTACGGCTCATGAATAGTGTACTCCAAATGAGAAACATTCTCCTGTAAGTCGTTTGAGATTTTAATACGCTTTCTTCGTAACCTCAGATCGCTCGTACCGTCATCTTGAGAATAAACACCGCCAATCGTTGTTGCCACTCGAACTGCCGATCTTTCCACTAACATTTCCGCATCTTCTTGGTTATTGAATCTCGAGTCCTTATAAATCAAAGGAGCACTGTATTCTACTACATCAACCTCACGAGTTTCAATAGATAAAGGAGTCAAAAAGAAATCGGCAACCGCAGTTTCATCGGGATTTACGGTGATCCGTTTTTTATCGTTGCCATACCCAAAGTATTCCGCTTCAACCGTAACATTGCCTTTGGCAATAGGTTTGATGAGAAACCTGCCATCGGCATCCGTAAAAGTTTCATTCACTCGTTTGTTTCTATCTTTCACTACAATCCGTACAAAAGGTAGCGGGTCATGCGTTTGTGCGTCCTTAATTACACCTGAAACTGCTCCCGGCTTGTTGCTTTCCTCAAATAAGTAAATGTTTTTCGAGTTCTCAATAATCCACGGTTCAAGCTGTGGTTTAGTACTTGAAAGCTGCGGATCACTTGTTGAAAGTTTGATTTTTATGTTTTTCCAATCTTCACCTGACGATTGATATACATTGGCATTGTAGGTGATGTTAAGCGGTTCGTTTACATCCTTTACCCTAAAATCATACGTGGGATACCAACCTGCCGTAGTAGTGTAATATTGTGCCGTAATCGTTCGTTTCCCCGCCGCGGGTGCGGTAACCATCATTTCAATTTTACTTGTAATACGATTGGTTTTGGCGCGTTCCTTATTCAGTTTTTTGAACAGCTCTATTCGCTCTTTTGTGAGTTGGTCAACCTTACGGGAAAGATCAAGTTTTTCAGCCCGCAATTCTACTATTTTTTTACCGTAAAAATCGGCGGCTTGTTTGAGTTGGTTAATATCGGCACCGGTTTTTGAATTCACAAAATTGTTGTTCTTATGCAAGAGGTTTTCTTGATGAACCAGTGTATTCATTTCATTATTGACATGAGTAATTTTATACCTAAAAGCCTTGATTTCCTCACGAAGTTTTTCCTCCTCAGGCAAATCGTCAATAACGTAATCAAACTTATGGTTAATACTTTGAATCAAGCAATCATCACAACCGCTCATTCTTATACTCTCCGCATCAATATCAACGGGTAAGTTTTCAAAAACCACGATTTGTTTTCCTTTGGTCAGAACCGCCTCCGCCGTTCGTGAAATTTGAGCACCGTTGAAAAACACCGTAACGTCGGTGATTTTTGAATCTGTCTTTACCGTATCAAACGAAGCAAACGCTCCATGTGAGATAAAGGGTAAAAACATTATTATGAGAAGTTTACGCATCATATCGCAGTTTTTTTTGCAGAGGGTTTCGGGTTCTGACCATTATCAATCATATAAACTATTTGGGTATTTTATTTCGTAATCAAAACTCACCGTTTTAGTTTGGTTGGGGTCAAGGGTTATATTCCATTCCAAAAATCCTTTATCCTTTTCAACATCGGCATCCCCGGCATTTGTTAAATCAATGCTGATGGCGGCTATTTGCGTGATAGGATATTGATCTTGAATAATCATATTCACCGATTTGCTTTTGTTGTTGCGCACTTTGATTTCCCAACCCACTTTTTCACGCACCGAGTTGCCGAATATTCGCTTTTCCCGCACCTGTTTTATACCCGTACGCTCCACGGAAATGTTTTTGTCCCTTCCCAAAGATATTTCGAGCGTATCTCGCACATGCCACGGCTGCAGATACGATTGACCCGTAAACGTACCCGCAAAGAAAATACTCGTGCGACCGGGCAGCAAGTTCAACTCTGCAGGGTCATTGAGTCGGGCTACCAAAAACACATCGGGATCTTCCTTAGGAACGGTATAATAGGTGTAATCGGCATCGGTTTTTACCTCCTTAATTTGAATATTGTAATCATCACCCGTACTTAAAATAGTGTAGGGTTCATCAATAACATACTCGGCATGTGATACGTTCTCTTCCAGGGTGTTGGTAATGAAGTCTGTCGATATTCTGCCCGACTCACTCTTACTCATACTGCCACGAACCTTAATACCGTCAATAAAGTAAAGCGTTTCACTTTCACGAGCCCCGCGAACATTGAGTACACGCCCATCAGTCTTTCTCTCCATGTCTAAAGTGGCAGAAATGTGCTCTACCTCAGGTAATTTGTGTTTTTCCCACTCGCTCATTACGATTTCAGTGGGGTTCATTTTAATGTTTTGCACTGTGACTTCATTCTCTTTAATCACCACATTGGAAAACGTGCTGTTTGCATGACCTACACGTTGCGCCTCCAAGGTATATTTACCCGTAATGAGCGGTTTGATGTTGAAATTCCCGCTGTAATCGGTAAAAGTTTCCGCTACGCGCCTGTTGCCTTTTTTGATTATGATTTGCACATGAGGTAGCACTTCACCGGTTCTTCTATCCTGAGCTACACCGCGCAATGTTCCTGATTTCACTTGTTGATCGGTAGTCTTTTTATCGGGGGCTTGATCAATGTACCACGGTTTTAATTCAGGTTTTGTACCCGAAAGTGCCGGATCACCCGTAGATAATTTCAATTTCACGTTTTTCCAGTTTTCACCGGTAGATTGATAAATGTTGGCGTTGTAAATAATGGAAAGCGGATCATTTACATCATCTACTCTAAAATCATACGTGGGCTCCCATCCCGCGCCGTGTACATAATACTCTGTTTGAAGGGTTCTTTTACCCGTATTTTGAGCGGTAACGGTCATCATTACTTTACTTGTTGTGGTTCGGTTTTCGGCTCTCAGCTTGTTTAAGCGATCAAATAACTCTTCGCGGTGCTTCACCATCTCCTCCATTTGTTGAATGCGTTCCAGTCGTTCAGCGCGCAATTGATTGATCTTAATTCCGTAAAAATCGGCAGCTTCTTTAAGTTGTCCTATTTGTGTGGATTGGTCAGAACCCGAAAACTTATTGTTTTTATGCAGCAGTTGTTCCTCGATATCCAAAACCGATATGCGGTTTGACAAGTCTTTAATTTTGTAGGCATACTCTGTGATTTCGTCACGTACCTTTTCTTCATCCTGTCCGGTTTTTGTGACATAATTAAGTTGATGTTTAATGCTTTGTACCACGCAATCGGCACAACCTTTTACTCGTATGCTGCTCTCGGATAGATCGGCGGGTAAGTTTTCAAAAATCACAATTCGCTTTCCTTTTCTTAAGTCGGCCTGTGCCTCCCGAGTGACTTGAGCACCGTTAAAAAACACTGTTACATCGGTAATTTTTGAAGATAGGTTAATCGTATCATTATTTGCTACGACTGTGGGAATAAAAAACAGAATTTGAAAGAAGAAAAGGACGTATTTCATAATGTAAAGATTTACGGGTTTTATTCACCGCCGTCGCGGATTAGGTTTTGTAAAAGTACACATTTACCAAACATCACGCCAATACCTGAATAAGCGAACCTAATTTCCTTAAAACAAAAAATGCGACACCCCGGAGAGAGTGCCGCATTTTAGATTGTAAGTAAAGTTACTTTTACTTCTTGCTGCCCAAGAGCATAATTTCGTTGGCTACCACCTCGGTAATGTAGCGTTTATTGCCGTCTTTATCGGTGTAACTGCGGTTGAGAAGCTTGCCTTCAATGGCAATTTCTTTTCCTTTTTTGCCAAATTTCTCGGCAATATCGGCCAAGTTTCTCCATGCCGCCACCTTGTGCCACGTGGTATTTTCTACGCGCTCACCTTTATCGTTTTTGTAATACTCATTGGTAGCAATATTCAAAACTGCGCGTTTTACGTTGTTGTCGAAAGTTTGAACTTCGGCATCGTTTCCAAGTCTGCCGATTAACTGTACTTTGTTTGCTAATGCATTCATAACATTTAGGTTTTAATTGTTAGTAAATAGATTTTGAATTGTTTGACGAGGCAAAGATTCGGCAACCCGCAAACTCAACCCGTATGTTATGCGGTTACTTTCGTTTTTATTCGATTATAATCGGTTACTTCGCTTTTTTTCAGGTATTTAGGTTTTTTGCTGAATGGATTGCCTAAACCGCACAAAATAAAAGAGTGCTTTTGAGCCGGGCGGTGGAGGAGATTTGGGGGAAGGGATCTTCATCTTTCATATCTCGTCCCGTACGGGACGAAAAAACGTTACAACCTCCGGTCCTACTCGTACTTTGTGCCTAACGGCACAATTTAAAAATGTTCATATTGAATAAACCTTATACACAGTAAATTGAACCGAATAAAAAATTATATCTCCCCAATAATGTGAATACAAGAAGCTATAAAAGAAAACACTATGCTGTACTTTACATCCTGTGCACCTCGATAGGAAAACCAAACTCTACACAACATTACCGTTATTAGCACGTTAAATTCCACGTTGCGGGTTTGCATGGTATATTATATCGACTTACCTTAGCAGCGCATTTAAAATTTGTCGGAGAATCCGGCAGCTCGTTTCACAAGTAACCGTAAATTGCTCGGTAAAAAGGTTGCGGGAAAAGTTCAACTAAACCGAAAGGAGGATGTTCCATGAATTCAGTCAAGAAATCAAAACAATCGAGAACTAAGAATATGTTAAACCCTAATTTTAGAGGGATTTAGCACGTAACAATCCTTATTTGTACGTCTTTTTCTCGATTGTACGAAATATAAGGATTTCGGAGCCCCGGCCGGCAGTGAATGCCCGCCGGGGCTTTTTTATGCCTTTTAAAATTTTATGTTGTAAAATGCCGGCGCGTAACAATGCAGAATGCCCGTTTTTGGAGCTCAATTAATTTGCAAGTAAAAAAGGGGAATTGTGTTTTATCATTAGGTTCGGATTCAACCAAAAACGAAAAAGCCCGTGAAACTATTTCACGGGCTTTTTCTACCTTAAACCTTCTACCCTTATTGGTGATGCAATATTACAACGAGAATTATCATTAAAGTGAACATATAGAAGGCGAAACCCCTTACACGCGATTTTAAAGTCATAAAGAGTAAAATTAAGGTATGAAATAAGGCTTGGACTAAATCACAAAATAAAAAAAGCCCGGCACTTGCGTACCGGGCATTTCCATTAAACCTTTTACCCTTTAAGATTTGATTACAATATTACCGCAACCACGGCATGTTAAGGTTCAACTTTTTACCCAAGGGTCACAAAACGCATAAGAGCGGTATAAAGCGCATTTAGTAAGTATAAAGCGCGGTTTTTAGTATGTTATACACACATTTTTGGGCTCGGTAAAGAATTTCAAGGCCTCAAAACCGCCTTCCCTACCCACTCCGGAGCTTTTCATACCGCCAAAGGGGGTGCGCAAATCTCTCAAAAGCCAGCAATTGATCCAAATAATTCCGCTTTCCAAATCACGTGCAACGCGATGAGCGCGTTTTAAATTTTGAGTCCACACGGTGGCGGCAAGTCCATAATCTGTAGAATTCGCCATTTTCAGCACCTCCTCCTCTGTATCAAACGGAGTAAGTGTGACCACAGGCCCGAAAATTTCTTCTTGATTGGTTCTGCAAGTATAGTCCAAGCCCTCAATTACGGTGGGCCGTATGTAATACCCGTTTTTATATTCACCTTCCAACACCACCTCAGTGCCGCCCGTGAGTATTTTACCACCTTCTTCACGCGCTAAATCAATATAGCTCAACACTTTTTCTTTGTGTGATTTAGACACTACGGCTCCCAAATTAGCTTCGGGGTCATTGGGATAACTCACTTTTAGTTTATTCACCTTCGCGATGAACGCCTCTTTAAACTCCTCATAAATAGGCCGCTCAATAAAAATACGAGAGCCGCACAAACAAATTTGACCTTGATTGGCAAAGCTGCTCATTACAGATGTTTTCAACGCCTCATCAAAATCGCAATCGGCAAAAATGATATTTGGGTTTTTCCCTCCCAACTCCAAAGAAAGCTTTTTAAATTTGGGTGCCGCGGCTGCCGCAATAGCCGCGCCGGTTTGTGTGCCCCCGGTAAAGCTAACCGCCTTTATTTTGGGGTGATTCACAATAGCCGAGCCGGCTGATGCTCCCAACCCGTGCACAATATTGAGCACGCCCTTGGGCAAGCCGGCCTGAATGCAAAGTTCACTCAGCTTAAATGCCGTTACGGGAGTTACCTCTGAGGGTTTTGCCACTACACAATTCCCCGCAGCGAGCGCCGGAGCAATTTTCCAGGTAAAAAGATAAAGCGGCAAATTCCACGGTGAAATGCAACCCACCGTACCCAGCGGTTTACGAAGCGTGTAATTCACGGCGGTGTTTTCCATAGCATGTGACTCCGAAGCAAAATGCATTATTCCGGTGGCGAAAAACCTGAAATTATCGCGCGCCCTGGGTATATCAACCTTTTGAGCCAGTTTTAGCGGCTTTCCGTTATCTTGAGATTCGGCCCGAGCCAGTTCCTCAGCGTTTTCATCGATGAGGTCAGCTATTTTGTTCAGAACCCGCGCCCGTTCGTTTTTTGAGGTTACAGACCATGTTTTGAAGGCCTGTTCTGCCGCGTCAACGGCATTTTTTACATCTTCTTCATTACTGTCGGGGATTTGCGAAAAAACCTCTCCCGTTGCCGGTTGATCATTATCCAAATAACTGCCCGATGCAGGAGCAACGAGCTCTCCGTTTATGTAGTTTTTTAACTGTATCATTGTTTGGTTTATTCAATAAAGTTTGAATTACGAAAGTACGGTTTTGTGTTTTACCGGCCCGGTTCTGACCAAAAATATAAAGAGGGCTATGCGTATTGCCCGGTTGTTTTACTTTTGCAAAATCAGCCTCTGTAGTTCAAGGGATAGAATAGGAGTTTCCTAAACTCTAGATCCGGGTTCGAGTCCCGGCGGAGGTTCTTGTTTTCGTTTACCGAACTTTCCCGTAACTAAGCCATAGTAAAGGATCAACGCCTTTGTCGTGATTCAACTTGTAAATTCGGTTTATACAAATACTTTAAATTATCAGAAGTATAACAAATAAATATATAGGGTTACCCCTTTAGATATCATAGTAATAGATTTGAAGAGCCGGTAACGGCTTTTCTCTTGTTCAGTAATACATTTTCCACTTTAATTACATACAAACAAAGAGGGTCGTAAGAAAATGCTAATGAATTTTTTGTGTAAAAAGTACCCCTTGAAATTCTAAAGGTTCTCCTTCCTTTTTTTCAAGATGAACCGATTCGAAGGAGCTCTCGAACACTCTTGAAGTTTTTATTTTGTGAATGAAAAAACACTATGACCTATAAGATACCACCCGAACACCTCATGTTTGTTTCTTTTTTCGTTCGTTTTTGTCTTGAAACAAAAAGAACCAAAAAGTTCAAGGACTTCCGGAGGCAAATACCGATAGAAAATTAGCGAAATCAAAGATTTCTGATTTT
>PXEK01000244.1 GCA_003564735.1 Cryomorphaceae bacterium | reverse complement strand
TGGGCATGTAGCCTAAAATGAAGGTGAGAAAAACATAATCTGTATCGCGTGTTTCAATCAAACCATCAGCACGACTCAATGTGGATTTCAATTCTTCACGAACGTGCTCACTTTCATCGTAAAGCGCTTTGGCATTCTCTAATCTAGCCCTCTTCTCGGCAGGATCGTCGGCGGTTAAATACTGCCCCAGCTCAAGCTCTTTTTGTGCGTAAATATCACTGTATTTTCTCTCGATTCGCTCAATTTCATCGGCATACTCTGTTGATTTCGCGTACTCCATACCGGGCTGATTAAAAAATGCCGGGGGTTCATTAAACTGGAAAAACACAAAAACCATTATGCCCACCAAAAGAATAAAGAACTGCATGGGCACTTTGAGCAAACCGTTGAACATAAGCCCCAGCCTACTCTCAGTAACACTTTTACCGCCCAAATAGCGCTGCACCTGTGATTGATCGGTACCAAAGTATGAGAGCGCCAAAAACAAGCCCCCGAGCAACCCCGTCCATAAGGTGTAACGGTCTTCTAGGTTAAACTCGGTATTTACCACCTCCATTTTACCCATAGTACCCGCAATGTCAATAGCCTCAGTAAATGACAGTGAATCGGGCAGGTATGAAATACACAAGCCAAACGCAAGGAACATACCTCCCATAATAACAGTCATTTGCCATTTTTGCGTGAGACTTACAGCGCGCGTACCCCCTGAAACTACATAAATAATTACCAAAATGCCCACTATTATATTGGTCAGAGCCAAATTCCAACCCAACAGTGTGGACAGTACAATGGACGGAGCGTAAATGGTGATGCCGGCGGCCAATCCTCGCGAAACCAAAAAGAGAAATGCCGTAAAAAGTCGAGTTTTTAAATCGAACCGGTTTTCGAGATATTCATAAGCCGTAAAAACATTGAGCTTGTAGTAAATGGGAATAAAAACGTTAGAGATAATAATGACGGCCAGTGGCAATCCAAAGTAAAACTGGACAAAACCCATTCCGTCTTGGTACGCCTGACCCGGCGTACTCAAAAAAGTAATAGCACTGGCTTGGGTAGCCATAATAGATAAACCGATTGTCCACCACTTCATTTGATTACCACCCTTGAGAAAACCGTCAATATCTTTATTCACGCGCGTTTTCCAAGTGCCGTAACCGACTATTGCCACCAGTGTGGCAATAAGAACAATCCAGTCAATCGTATTCATCATAATAGCCCGTCGCGTTACACTTTAACTTTTATTCTTTGCACCATATAACATATAGAAATGGCTTTTTCGAAAAGAAGTTCAAAATAAGGAAAAGCAAATGAGTTAACCACATTGATTTTTAGGAATTGTTCTATGCGTCTTTATGTACAAACTGTGCATGACAAAAACATGCGGCAGTGTGATTAAGGAAAGTAATATGAAAAGTGACCCTACATCAAAACCAAAAAAGTAGAGGTACGCTCCTAAAAAAGCGAGGGAAATAAGAGAAAAAACAAGCATATTCTTCCAAAATAATATTTTCGCTTTCTTGGTATTGCTTCGTGTTTTCATAAAATAGTTATGTTGGTATACCATAGATTGCAAACCATGCCATAAAGAAAACACAACAATAAAACCGGGAATAAGCGGCGTGAGGTAGAACCAAAGTATAATCAGCGCCATTTGCACTACTAACCTCAAAAAAACGGTTTTCCTTCTTTTCCATACCAAAACCAAATAAATCGCCGTTAGCCCCGCTCCCAAATAAATCAAGTATCTACCATAATAAAGGGGAAATGTCGTACCTGACATAGATGAAAAAATATCAAAGGCCTCGCCCGGTGAAAAAGCTACAGGCCAAATTAATAGGAGAGCCCCCCACAACAAACTCTCAGCATTCAAGACTCTATGCTCTTCAAAATTGGCTTGACCAAAGTGAAAGACCGTAATTATAAAAAAAAGGAGTAGCGCCACAGCGCCTGAGAAGTACCAAACTATGACATAAAGACCCATCACCCCCAAATAAACACTTAAAAATACTATAGAACCTCGAACAGATTTATCTTTACGATACAAAAAGTCATTTGCGCCGTGCGGAATTCCCAAAGTAGCTAATAAAATACCTGATAAAAGAAATAACAGTGAGTTGTGAAAAGATTCGGGTAAAAGAAAAAGCAGCACGCACAATCCCAACTGAGAAATAAGCTGAATATCGAAGAGTCGGGAGTGCAAGTAATTCACTTGTTCCAATTTAATTTCACTAAATGTTTTAAAAACAAAGTAACGGGCAGTGATGAAAATACGTGTAAGTCTTCAAAGATAGAGGTTTTTTCACTAAGGAATTTAAAAACCTTTTGGGGAGGCGTTCCGTAGAGCAGCGAAGTAAACACCTCCTTACCCCGTTGAGGCTCCTCTTTGAGTATGGTCAAAAGCAGTTGGTCGTAAAACTTAAACCGCGCCGATTGACGAAAAGGTTGAAAATTTCCCGAAATACAGCCTTGGGCTATTACTTTAGCTCGATTTCGCATTTCAAGGAATCCATAGCCCGTGGTAGCTTTGATGGCGCCCGAGACAGTGCCGATAGGTATTATACGAGCGTCGGGATGGGTGCTAAATTCACTTTCCAGTTTTAGTGACATTGGGATTTTTCCCGTTTCCTCATCAATAAATCGGTATCCTGCATCAAAAGTCTTAACGGCCTTTTCAATGGTTTGAGAAGCAAATTCCCGATCCAAATCTTCTTTACCGAATTTAGTCACTTCAATAAGGGCCTCAGTTTTTGAAGTGGGAAGAACATACAGAAATTGAGTTGCGCCACCTTGAGGTATTCCAAAATCCATTAAGGTAAAACAACGATTGTCAAATACCTCTTTTTCGAATTTCACCCGGCGACCTGCAAATGTTTGCCAGAAGTGTATTTGGGGAAGGCTGTAAAAAGGTTTGAAAGCTGATGTGAAAACTTTCTCACACATAATTTTTTGACCCGTGCCGGTTTTTAATTCAATACCAACATCGGTTGAAGTATAGTCTTCTACAGATTCATAAACGAATTCTATATTCGGATTTTTATTCAATACCCGCTTTGCCTCTTCATAAAAATCTGAGCTTCTAATGTAATAATAACGATATGGTGATATGGATATTGAATTTTTCGCGCTGCATGAATAAGACACTCGGCTCCAGCTATGAGAAACAGAATTCTTTATAACAGAATCACCAACATCATCAGGGCTCCAAAAGCACCATGTTCTATCATCGCCTTTTTGTGCATTTTCCTCAAAAATAATAAGCTTTCTATTTGTCAAGCAATTACCTCGGTCCAGTTCCAAAGCCAGCCAAAGTCCTGCAGCCCCGGCGCCTACTATACCGTAATCTATTTTGTTATTGCTTGTCATATTTCAAGACACAAAAAAGCCGCTCTCAACCTTGAGAGCGGCTTGTGGTTAAAAAGTTCTTTTATTTTTTAGATGCTCCAATGGCAACAGAGTAAACAACTAAACCAAAACCAATTTTATTCACCGCATCAGCGATGTTATAAAATAAGTCTACGTTAGAAGATTCCCAGCCTAAAGCAATGTTCAACCAACCACCGGGCATACACATATAACCAATAGGATAAATGGCCCATCCTACGAGTACGAACCAGGCGAGAATGTTAATTCCTTTAATAACCGTGGCGTCTCCTGTTTTGTCAGCGAGCTTTTTTACCTCTCCAAACCATGCCGTGTAAAGAATATACACGTAACCTATGGTAGAGATTACTCCCCAAGTTACACTGTGAGCAGTGGCACCGTCTGCCGGTTCACCCCCTTCAGTTAAAGGAACAAAAGCTTCACCTATATAACCTGCGACGAGCATAAGTACGGCCGCCAGAATCAACTTCCACAACAGAGATAATTTTGCTCCCGCTGCTTTGGTTAATAAGTAAAACTCAACGCACATTAACGGCACAGTCAGCGTCCAATCAATGTAACGTAAGGCTGTGGGATTTTCACCCGTTGCGGCATAATAATCCCGCATGTAAAAATAGTGAACTGCAGCAATACCGGTGATAAGACCGGAAACGAGCAATGATATTTTCCATTTATCATCAACTCTGCTTCTTTCAAAGAAAAAGAAAACTGCAGCTGCAAACATAGCCATATACCCCGTGAAAAAGGTAAATGCTACCGGATCGTCTTTTGGTATCTCTACCAGGTCTAATAAATACATACTCATAATTTAACAGTTTAAAAGTTTAGACCGGTGTAACATGGAACTTTTCCTGTTTGTTTAATTGTTTTAAAAAAAAAATGCAACAAAGGGAGCGAAACAGTCGCAAAAAAACTTTAATAGGCTTATTATAAATATGTTAGTTCGACCCGTTAAAATAAATATTTTTGCAATTTTTTTTAACGGTTAGAGTATTGAAATTTAAATTCAGTACTAACTCTTAGATAAACTCTACCTGTAAATTACTTTTTCAAGGTCTTTTTATACGTTTCCAACGCTCTTTCCCGTGCAACTTTATGCGGAACAATAGCACTTTGGGCGTATTCCAATGATTCGTACTCGGGCACCCACTTTCGAACATATTTCAAATCGGGGTCAAATTTCTTCATTTGCAATTCGGGATTGAAAACCCTGAAGTAGGGTGCTGCATCGCAGCCGCTGCCGGCAGCCCACTGCCAACCTCCGTTATTTGAAGATAATTCAAAGTCGAGCAGCTTTCGGGCGAAATAGGCTTCACCCCACGACCAGTGAACAAGCAAGTGCTTCGTCAAAAAGCTTGCGGTAATCATTCGCACACGGTTATGCATAAACCCGGTTTCATTCAGTTCCCGCATTCCGGCGTCAACAATAGGGTAGCCGGTTTTACCGTCACACCACTTTTGAAACTCTCCTTCATTATTTCTCCATTCAATTTGGTCGTACTCCTTGCTGAACGCCTCTTTCACCACGCGAGGGTTGTGATGCAAAAACATCATGTAAAACTCTCTCCATATAAGTTCATTGAGCCACTTTTCACTGTGCTGCAACCCTTTGCGGGTCATTTCTCGAATGCTGATTGTTCCAAAGCGCAAATGGTGACTTGCCCTTGTAGTTCCTTTTACAGCAGGTAAATCACGCCTATCACCGTACTTTTCAAGTTGCTCCCTACCCACTTCGTAATCGGCAAGATACGTATTGTTTTCCTCGAAGCCCATACTCTCCAAAGAAATGATTCTTGCCTCTGCATCGGGTCGGTAAAGGTTCTGAAAATAATTTTGAGACTCATACTCGTCAATCATTGACCTTTCAAACAGCTCCTTCCATTTTTTCGAATAAGGGGTGTAAACGGTATATGGGCCGCCATCGTTTTTCGTTATTTCCGATTTCTCAAAAACAACCTGATCTTTGAAAGTGTGTAACTCCGCCCCGCGCTCTTTCAAAAGCGACTGAATTTTTTCATCTCTCTCAGTTGCATAAGGCTCGTAGTCCCCATTGGTGTAAACATTCTCAACATCAAATTCATTCAGCAATTTTCTAAAGGCCTCCTCGGGCGTATCGTGAAACAACCTGAGCGTACCCCCGGCATTTTCATACTCTTTTTTTACCCGTTGTATGTGATTGTGAATGAAAGTGACCCGCCTGTCATCGCGATCTTCGAGTTTATCGAGAATGTTTTTATCGAATATAAAAACGGGCAATACATTTTTGTTTTTGGTCAGAGCCGCATACAGCCCGTGATTATCGTGAGTACGTAAATCTCTGCGATGCCAGAAAATAGTAACGCTGTCTTTTGCCATTTAAAATCGTTTTTTAGGTAAATCAATCACGGGAGCGTCGGGTTGAGGGTAATCAAACCTGGAATGCTTACTGACGTTGTAATACGCATCCACATTGCTCGATGCCATTGAGCCCGCCGCAACCAAATCGATAAACCCGTCTTCTTTCACCAATTGTTCATTGAGTTGAACCTCTACCACGCTGCCTACCACCAAGATGGTATCGTTCACGGTAATTCGCTGCTCCTCTGCGAGGTGAAGCCCTATTTTTATCTTCGCCTCTTTCACGTAGGGAGCCGGCATCCCGCCATATTCCGCCGTAAGTCCTACCTTGTCAAATTCTGAAACACCTTGATCAAACTTAGCGGCTGCATGATGCGCTTGCTTCACAATATTTTCATGAACATGATTAATCGTGAATGATTTCGTTTCCCTGATGTTTTCGAGCGTATCACGCCTGACAGAATGAGGCCTGAAAATAACTCCGATATAAGGCGGTCGAGCACCTATGTGTACAAATCGACTAAAAGGAGCAACATTCTCTATCCCTTGTGCCGATTTTGTTCCGATTAAACTAATTGGTTTAAATCCGGACAGACTATTAAAAAACCGGGCTTTGTATCTCGAGGGAAGTTTCTCAAAATCTTCCTTGGTGTAAGTTTTCATAGCTCACAAAATTAAACCGAAACTTATTAAGGTCTGAGCGCCGACATACCACCATCGACACCAAGGACTTGACCGGTAATCCAACCCGATTTTTCAGATAGCAGGAAGTGTGCAATAGAAGCCAACTCTTCGGCATTACCCACACGTTTGAGCGGATGACGTTCAGAGGACGCTTCTCGTTTTTTATCGTTACTCAATAACTTATCGGCCATTGGGGTATCAGTGAGTGACGGAGCAATAACATTTGCTCGAATTTTTGGCGCATATTCAGCAGCAATAGACTTAGCAAGACCCTCTACACCGCCTTTTGCAGCCGCTACCGATGCGTGAAAAGACATTCCCTGACTTACCGCTACCGTAGAGAAAAACACGAGAGAGGCGTTTCCCGCTTTTAAAGCTTTGATATTTTCCCTTACAATACGCACAGCTCCCATAACATTCACTTGAAAGTCACTTTCGAAGTCCTCATCACTAAAACGATGGAAGGGTTTTAAATTAATACTGCCCGCACAGTAGGCCAGGCCGTGAATTTCTTCAGGTAAACCCGTAGTTTCAAAAGGCTTTGTAACATCAACACTCAAGTGAAAAACATTCTCCAAGTCGTCGATATTTTTCGACTCGCGTGAAATCACATAAACATTGTTTCCTTCGTTCGATAACTTTTTTGTCAATTCAAGTCCGATACCTGATGTGCCGCCTACAACTATATAGTTTTTCATATTTCTAATTCGTAAATTTTATTGTTACATCACTCATAACAACACTAACACACATTAGTTTTTTTGCGCGACAATTTTCATGCTCGAAAAAATTATTTTTTGTTTTGCATATTAGAAATGTATTGTACATTTGCACCCGCTTTGAAGGAAGATAGACATTATCTACTTCCTTTATTACCTCTTCGTGATTTTTTGAGCATTTGTCCTCAAAACTTCGAGAAGATTTGGTAATTCGAAATTTGAACAAAACTCCGAATTACCAAAACACATTCCTCAGTAGCTCAGTTGGTTAGAGCATCTGATCCCGAAATTACGGGAAGGGTCGTTGGTTCAAGCCTTGGTGATAATTTGAACCGGTAAAAATATTCCTCAGTAGCTCAGTTGGTTAGAGCATCTGATCCCGAAACTTCGGGAAGGGTCGTTGGTTCGAGCCTTGGTGAAAATTCGAG
>PXEK01000127.1 GCA_003564735.1 Cryomorphaceae bacterium | reverse complement strand
TGAAAGGCGGGCTCATTTTCTTTTTCTATGAGTATGATTTTTTTCTCGGGGTACCTTTTTTGCAGTTGGTATGCCGTGGCGGCCCCCACAATTCCCCCTCCAATCACGGCAACATCATAAATTACACTCATTCGTTTTCTTTTGTGCTTGCAAAGGTAGTAGGCCGGGCCGACTCAACCTCTATAACATACTTAAATTTAAGCTGCGGTAAAACAGCGGTCGGGGTATTTGTTTGTATTCCCCCGGCGGTAAATCGGCGAGGTGCAGCTGTTCAATTTCGGTTCTGATCAAACGTATTACGGGGAATCCCGCTGCCGCGCACATCTTTCTCACTTGTCGGTTTTTACCTTCGTGGAGTATGAGTTTCAGTGCCGATGTGCCTTTGCTTTTATCAAAGTCTATACGCCTCCCGGCTTGAGGGAATTTATTGAGGCTTGTTTTTATCGCTTTGCACGGCAGGGTAGTATAGGTTTCTGTGCCGAGTGAAATATCGATGCCACGTTCCAATCGGCTAATCGCTTTTTTGTTGATTTGCCCTTCCAGTTGCACCAAATAGCTGCGCTTGTGCTTGAATTGCGGATTCAACAGTTGATGATTCACGCTTTTATCGTTGGTGAGCAGCAGGAGTCCCTCGCTGTTTTCATCTAATCGCCCCACCGGGTAAACATCTTGAGGTACATCAAGATACTTACTTAAATCCGTTTTCCCGTGCTCATTCGTAAAGGCACAAAGTACGCCGTAGGGCTTGTGAAAAAGGAAGTATTTTTTCGCTTTGCTCATTTATCCTCATTTTTGCAATATGGAAATTCCCGAAACTTCAAAATTAAAGGATTTAGCCGCCTCCAAGCGAAAGGTTTTTAAAAAAACAATGGCTGCATTGAAGAAAAAAAAGCGGGGAGAGGTAGATCGTGCTTTTCACGAATTGCATGAAGAGGCTTTTTCAGAGCCGATTTGCCTATCGTGTGCCAACTGCTGCAAAACAACGAGTCCTATTTTCAAGCAAAAGGATATTGACCGCGTAGCTAAGCACCTGCGAATGGCGCCCGGCGATTTTGTGGAGAAGTATTTACGTATTGATAATGAAGGCGATTACGTATTGCAAACGGCGCCTTGTCCGTTCCTCGGGGAAGATAATTATTGCGGTGTTTATGAGGTGCGACCCAAGGCCTGTAGGGAATATCCGCATACCGATAGGAAAAATATGCCCGGCATATTAAACCTCACCTTGCGAAACACAAGCGTGTGTCCCGCCGTTTTTGCCATAATGGAAAGGTTAAGTGTAACAAAATAGTATTGAGTAAAATACATTGAGGTACACTTATTGTTATTACTTTGCCGACGTGAAGAAATTACCGCTCATATTCGTTTTCTTGGCTACCGCACTTTTGGGCTTTGCTCAAGAGGAGGGCATGACTGTGCGTGGAGTTATTGTGAACGGTGATACATTGCCTCTTATTCAGTTAAAACCCGTTGATGTTTGGGAGAAAAGGACTTTTAAAACCAAACGTGCCGAGCGAAAGTACTCCAGACTGAAGAAGAAAGTTATTAAGGTTTATCCCTACGCGAAATTAGCCGGGGTAAAGTTGAATGAATATGCCGCGGTTTTGGATACGGTGCAGAGCGAAAAGCAAAAAAAGAAATTTTATAAGGAGATTGAGGAGCAGTTGAAGGCCGAGTTTGGCAGTGAACTCAAAAAGTTAAGTATGTCTGAAGGGCGCATACTTATCAAGCTCATCGATCGTGAAACGGGCAATACCTCTTATGAACTGGTGAATGATTTACGGGGTAAACTCACCGCTTTTTTTTGGCAGAGTTTCGCTCGAATATTCGGCCACAACCTAAAAGACCGGTACGACCCCGAAGGTGATGATCGCGAAATCGAATTTATTGTGCAACAAATTGAAGCCGGGTTGATTTGAGTCGGCGAGAGGCGGGATTTCCCGCAATGCTCTTTGAAGTTTCCTTTTTATTCAGAACCAAATACAAAGGTGAGTCCTTTGGGTACAACACCGTGTTTACCGAATGAACGGAAAAAAGTGGAGTCGGGGCCTCGTTTGGCCAAAACGACTTGCGAAGGGTAGGCGTATTGGTCATTGGTAAAAGTGAAAGTGGAATCGGTGTATTCATTGAGGTGTAGAAAGTAGGGATTGATTTCCTTGGGATTGGTCCATTCCAAGGTGAGTTTATTTTTACCGTAAATCTTGAAAATATCTTTTAGTGTGGTATCTCCCGCCAACAAACCGGCATAGTAGCGTTTCCCGATGAGCGTATCATTTTCCATCGACCATGTTTCAATAACCGTGTTGTGATTGTAATCGGTAATGCGCTTTCCTTCTAAAAACTGCAATTGGTTTATATCGGTAGTTTGGCATGCGGTAATCAATAAACCGAAGATTAAATATGTGGAAAAATGGAGTGCTTTCATATCGATATTATAATTTTGCGAGGATAATTTATAAACCTACCGAATAACGGCATCGTGTTTGCGTATTCAACTCAAAAGTACAATTATGAAATATAACAGCATTATTATTACCGCCTTTTTCGGACTCACCTTTTTTGTTTCTTCGTGTTCTAAGTGCTATGAATGTACTCGGGAAATTGAAATTCAAAGCGGTGGACAAACCATTGCGGTGGAAGAGGATATAGATGAGTTTTGCACTACCGATGATTCTGAAGTAGATAGTAGAAGAGAAGTGGGTGAAGATTGTGTACCGGTGTAATGTGAAGGTTAGCGATACTCCGGTGTGAGTAAGGCTTTTTTACTAAACGTATTATTCCATTACTTGCCCCATGTTTTTAATCATAAAAAAACGGCATTGAAAACTCAATGCCGTTTTTTTTTGGTAACCTTCTAAAGGGGTGCTTATGAAGCTTTAATGTTGAATTTCACTTGAAACTCATCGTAAATGGTTTTGTCTCCCAAGTTGTCGAAAAATGAACCTGAACCGTAACGAATATCCCATTTCGTGCGGTCTAACTTGAAGCTCGCAAAAGCAGTCATTTCACCGTCTTCCATGTTCACTCGAGCGGGAAAACTGATGGTTTCGGTGTTACCTTTGATGGTAAGTTCACCGGTAATGGTGTGCGTGTTTCCGTTCTTTAATTTTGAATCGGCTTTTACTTTGGTGATGACGAATTTTACTTTTGGGTTTTTCTCTACCGAAAAGAAGTCGTCACTTTTTAAATGACCGGTCAATTTTGCTTTAGAGTCACCTTCTAAATCCTCAACATTGATCGTAGTCATATCCACGTGAATTTCACCCCCGGTAATCTTTCCGTCTTTCACTTCAATGGTTCCGCCCGAGATATTCACCGTTCCCCAGTGTTTACCGGTTACTTTTTCTCCTACCCACTCCAATTTTGAATCGGTAGTGTTTACTTCCATTGTTTGCGCAAATGCAGTGGTACTTAGTACCGCTGTTCCTAAAGCTAAAGCTAATTTTTTCATCGTTTTTGTTGTTTAATTAATTTAATGCCGCAAATGTATGTATGTACAATTAATGTTTCAACATGTATTTGTGTTATTATTTCAGTATAACGCCGGTGCTTATAAAATGTTTACGTGAGAAGGTGAAATTTGTTGGGAGGACTTTACTTTCTTCTCGGTTTGTTGAGTTTTTAAATATTTCGGCAAACTACTGTGCTTACTTTTTACACGGTGCAGAGGGTTGTCGCGTTCTGACCAAAAAAATAAACACAGTCATTATCATACGAACACATCGGGCTGTTTTCCGGGCAACGCGTTAAAAGTTGTAGCGTATGCCGGCGGGAATCATGCGGGGTAAACCGGCCCGAATCCCCTGCGGACGGCGGGTTACAATGTAGCGCTCATCTAAAAGGTTTTTCACGGCAAGGGTAAATAATGTATTGATTTTATCAACCTTGTAGCGTGCCGTGGCGTCTATAATGTAATAAGAGGGGATGAGGCCGTTACGCCCGTTATTCGAGGCGGCTATGGTGTTGCTCACATCGGTGAATTGTTCAGAGATGTAGGTACCCGTGAGTCGGAGTCCGGCACCTTTGTGGTGGTCAAAGGTGAGCGCTGATGAAATGAGCCACTCCGGGGCATAGGGGGTGCGGTTTCCTCTTACCTCAACTTCATCTATAATTCTGTCGTCGGCAAATTCTGCATTGACGTAAGTTATGTTGGCGTCGTAGAGGATGTTAAAGCGCTTCCAATCGAGGATTTCACCAAAGTTGAGAAATACGGCGCCCTCTACACCGGCATGACGGGTTTGCCCCCCGTTTATGAGGCCGGCACCACCGCCGCCCGCAAATTCTGCAACGGGAAGGATTTGATTGCTGAAGTCCATATAAAAACCGGTGATTTCAGCACGCAACCCGTTTGTTATTTGGGAGCGAATACCGATTTCATAGTTCCAACTCAATTCAGCATCCAGCTCATAAGCTTCACCTTCGGGAGATATGGCGTCTTTAATACGAGGGGGAGCATAGCCGCGATGTACCCCGCCGAATAAGGTACTTTTTGAAGCGAGTTGGTAATTAAACCCCGCACCCGGTATAACTTCAACCAAGCCTGTTGATGTGACAATAGAGGTGTCGCGTATTTCGCCGTCAAATCGTCCTCTACGAATATCTCGCTCGTATTCAAACCACTCGGTACGTACACCGGCGGTAACGGAAAAGCGGTTATTGATATTGAATTTATTGTGTATGTAGGCTGAGGTGCCGTATCCGGTGCGTATTTCATCATCGCGCAATATACCCGAAGGCGCGTCTTTTTTGCTTCCGTTGATGCGTTGCTCAAATGCACGTTCATACAAAAAACGCACACCGGCGGTGAATTCGTGTTTATTGCCACCGAGCTTATAGTCTGAGGTGATTTTAGATTCTGCACCGCCCACTTCAAAACTGCGGTTTCTGTTGCCTGTTGAATTGCGCATGTAAATGGCGCCGCCGGGCAAACTTTCGTCACCCCAAATTACGCCCGTGAAGTTGGAGGGTGGGGGATTCAAGTTTCCGTCATCATCAAAACTGTTATACGCATAATCTTGGCGTTGCCAGTTTCGCGTGGTAGTGTAACCAAATAGTGTGGTGGTAATTTTTGTGTTGTTGCTCAAAAAGTAGTTGTGTGTGGCCCTCAACGAGTAGCGACGAACACGCAGTCGGTCATCGGGCGCTATGCGCTCCCAATATTCACCGTTGTCAAACATGGGTTGTGTAAGTCCTACATAAGTAGAGTTAGACTCTTCATCATAAATACCGATTTTTAAACCCAGGTTAGACTTGTTATTGAGTTGAAACTTGAATTTTGCATTTATATCATCGATTCTAAATTGCGTTGGGCCAATGTTATCACCCTGCTTTCGCAGGTAATTAACGTTATAACCCGTTTTACCTATGGTGTTGCCAAAGTTGGCCATGCCCGTAAAAAAGCCGCCCTCACCACCGCGCAGGGCAATACTTCCCGATTGCTCTTGAGGAGGGTCTAGGGTGATGTAGTTTACAACACCGCCAATGGTTTGAGGTCCGTACAACACTTGGCCGCTACCTTTGAGTATTTCCACACCTTCCATTCTGTCCATCGCCGGGGTGTAGTACATCTCGGGTTCTCCGTATGGAGCCAAAGCTATGGGAATACCGTCTTCCATCATGAGTACAGATCTACTTCTGCCGGGGTCCAAGCCTCTAATACCTATATTGGCGCGCATTCCCAGCCCTTCCTCTTCAACGGCGTGAACTCCCGGACTCCTGCGAAAAACTTCATTACCGCTCACGGGATCAATGGTCTCAATTTCTTCACTGTTTATGTAGGTAACCGAGCCGGGCACATTTTCGAAAATGCCTTCCCTGTTTTCCAAAATGTTCACCTGCGGCATTTCGTAAAGTCTACTTTTCATTTCAAAATTTACCGAAAGCGTTTCTCCCGCTTGAACTTCAATTTCACGGCGTTGCTCAGTAAATCCCACTCCTGTGACCCCTATGAGGTAACTACCGGGTTTAACGTCCCTTAGTGTGAACTTACCGGTGTTATCGGTAGCAGCACCTCTTGTTGTGCCTAAAAGGCCTACATTTAAATTGGATATGGGCCGATTGTTTTCATCGGTTACAACTCCCTCAATTGCACCCGTATTTTGGGCATTTACCCCGCCCGTGAATAGAGCTGATAAAAAGAATAATAAAGAAAAAATGCGCGTATTCATTTGGTTAACTGTATTTATTTAGACTGATTTTAAATTGCGGGGCAAAAGAATTGCCTTTTCACAATAAAAACAATACCAATATTTAGGTATTTCTTTCGTTTTTGTCGTTTTTGATTCGTCGGTGTATTGACTGTTTGAGTTTGACAATGGTTACTTTTGCGACAGAATTATACAATTATGCCCGGGAAGAATAAATTACAGCGGTTTGCGGAGATGAAGCATTTTAATAATACCGTTGAGCCGAGATTAGACGAGATTAAAGGTTCGGAGGGAGAGGAGAAGTTCAAGCCTCACCCGATGAAAGGGAGGTGGAAAAAGGATTTCTTTCAGAACCAAAATCCGCTCGTGTTAGAGCTGGGATGCGGAAAAGGGGAGTACAGCGTGGGTTTGGGACGCAAATACCCCGATAAAAACTTTTTGGGGTTGGATATCAAAGGCGCCAGGATGTTTGTTGGTGCCAAAGAAGCGATGGATGAGGATCTGACCAATGTGGGATTCCTGCGCACGCGCATTGATTTTATAGACCTGTTTTTTGAGCCGAATGAAGTAGATGAAATTTGGATTACCTTCCCCGATCCGCAGTTGCGGAAAAACAGAATTCGCAAGCGACTCACGGGAAAGCTGTTTACCGACAGATACAAGAAGTTTCTCAAGCCGGGCGGAATCATACATTTGAAGACTGACAATACCACGCTGTACGAATACACTTTGGAACAAATTGAAGAGCACGGCTTCGGGCTGCTTTTTGAAACCGCCAATTTGTATGAGGAGGGCATTGTGGGCATGGATAAAGACGTTCGCGAAATATTGGGCATCAAAACTCATTACGAAACCCTGTTTAGTGCTAAGGGTTTCAAGATTAAATACATTAAATTCACGCTGTGAGTCAAGCCGGTAAAAACGTCGATTTTTTTGAGCAAGTATGGCAGGTGGTTAGGGAGATTCCGCCCGGGCGTGTCACGAGTTACGGCGCTATAGCCAAGGCATTGGGTGCGGCCAAAAGCTCGAGAATGGTGGGCTATGCCATGAATGCGTCACATGCCGCGCCCGTTGATGTACCCGCACACCGCGTAGTCAACCGCAACGGCGTGCTCACGGGCAAGCACCACTTTACCGATATCAACACCATGCAGCGCAGGTTAGAATCTGAAGGTGTTGAGGTTATTGACGATCGAGTTCAACGGTTCGATGAGCTTTTTTGGGATCCGTTGACGGAGTTGGGGTGAAGGTATTGGTCAGAGCCGAATAAGTTGCTCCGAATTGAGAATCGGTTTTTAACCGCAGAGTCGCGCGGAGGTAATCGCAGAGGTGCGCAGAGAGCCTTTATAATGAAAAATCGCAACGTTTTAAGGGTGTGTAAAACGGGTTAAATGCCTTGTTTTTCG
>PXEK01000374.1 GCA_003564735.1 Cryomorphaceae bacterium | reverse complement strand
TTAAAATACCGGTTATTATGGATACGAATGACCGAGGGATGATTGATATTGAGCGCTTCGATTTAGAACCGGATCGCCCCTTGTTTCACGGGTCGGTCGAACACTTGGATACTTCACGACAGGCGCTTCGCGACCCCAACAATAAACTCAAAATCGTGCAGGCACTGATAGGAAACAGCTTATCGCCGAGATTGAAGCAGAGCATGCCTGAAATTGGTTCATCCTTATGCTCATGGCCACAGTTGGCCTCGGGTGTAATGCTGGGAGGTGCCGCAACCGCTCACGTTTGTCGGCGAATTTTTTTGAATGACGACTGTCCGTCGGGAAGATTTTATGTAGATTTGGCAGATATTATTAAGGCATGATTCGACTAAAGGCTTTTCGCACCACCCAAAATCAAGAGGCATGTGAAAGGTTTGCACACGGGCATGAACAAATTTTGCGAGACTTTGGCGTTGAAAAAGTGACCAGTGCTGATAGGTCTTGGATGTTCAACCCTGATGTTTACGTTATTACGGTTGAGAATGAATCCGGCTCTAAAATATATGGGGGTTCACGAATTCATGTAGCTACTGATAATCAAAAACTTCCGGTGCAAGATGCCATAGGTGAAATGGATTCGGGTATTCACGACATGGTGAAACAAGACGCTAAAGCCGGAGCGGGCGAAATGTGTGCCCTTTGGAATGCGAAAGAAATTCGTGGAAGCGGGGTAAGCGTTGTGCTCACCAAGGCCAGCGTAGCTAAAGCGGGAGTCGAAATTGCAAACCTGTTAAAAATTAAAACACTTTGGGTTCTTTGTGCACCATATACCGTTGGAATGGTTGAAAGAGCGGGGTTTAAGGTGGTGAAAAGCTTAGGCAAAGACGGGCAATTCCCGTACCCTCGACCGGATTTGCCCGCCACCATTTTGCGACTTGATGATACCGACGCGTTAAAAACGGCGGATGAGGAAAATAAAAGTGCTATTTTCGATTTGAGAAAAACTCCGGTACAAAATAAGGTGGAATTCGGCCCCAACGGGGAGATAATTGTAGATTATGATTTGTATATTGAAGACCTGTAATAAAGGTTTATGGGTAGCGGCTTTGTTAATTGTTGCAGTTACGTGCAGAGCTCAAAATGAGTTTGAAAATGCCAAAATCATAACACTTAACGGGAACAATCAAATCGTTCAAAATCCCAATACGTTTTTTGAAGTGTTTACCGACACCTTTGATCTTTTTAGCAGGTTTGATATTGTTGAGGCTCCTTTTCGGTTGACCAAAAGTAACAGAATAAATTTTGGAGTGAATGATTTTGATAATTGGGTACGGTTTTCAGTTCATGGAAAAACTGATGAAAGCATTCTGCTCAAAATAGATAATGCACAGCTGCACGAACTTGAACTTTACCGAGATGAGGGCGGTCGACTTAGTTTACTTGAAAGAACAGGACAAAAATATCCTTTTGATCAAAGAACTTTTAAATCAGGAAAGTTTGTGATGGAATTACCCGCGAGTAAGAGAGAAGCCTCTACCTATTATCTCAAGATAAGGGGTCATCATCAACTGAATGTACCTTTTACTCTTTCTTCAGAACTCAACATAGTCTCAGTCTTAATTCGTGAGCAATTGTTGATGGGCTTGTACTTGGGACTGATGTTTGCCATGCTGTTTTACAACCTGTTCATTTACTTTTCGGTTAGAATGCCGGGCTACATTTATTATGTGCTTTATATTTTCTTTGTGGCTGCGGTTCAATCGGCATTGGCGGGTCTGAATTTTAAATATATAACAAGTGAGGTACCCGAAGTGGAAAGTTTTTCACTCTTTATTTTAAATCCGCTCACAGCCTTGTTTTCCGTTTTGTTCTTTCTTGATTTTGTCGATATTAAAAAGTACTCCAAAATCTTGTATTACGTGGTTTTGGGTGGATTATCGCTTTACTTGATTCAGTTGATTTTTACATTCTCAGGTTTTTACCATACGGCATACACAATGATGAACAGTTTTGCTTTTATTTTAGCAATAATATTGTTGTTCTCGGCCGGTTACGCCGTTTTTAAGGGGTCCAGGCAGGCTAAATTTTTCTTAGGTGCGTGGATATTTTTTCTGGTTTCAGTTATTCTTTTTGTGCTCACCGATGAAGGTATATTAGCTTACAATATTTTCACCAAAAACTCACTGCGCGCGGGCTCCGCCTCAGCAGCCTTGCTGTTGGCTTTTGGTTTGGCTGATAATATTAATTTAATTAGAAGGCAAAATGAGAATAACCGATTAAAGGCGCTGGAAGCCGCCACAGAGAACGAACGATTAATTCGGAATCGAAAAATTGAGCTCGAGTTACTTGTTGATCGGCGTACTCGAGATCTTCAAATTTCAAATGAGGACTTGAGTAAAGCACTAAAGGAACTAAGGGAGACGCAAACTCAACTTGTGAATCAGGAAAAAATGGCTTCACTGGGTCAACTCACGGCGGGTATTGCGCACGAAATAAACAACCCTATCAATTTTGTTACGTCTAATGTGAAACCCGTAAAACGCGATATCGATGATATTTTTGAAATATTGGATGATTTTATTGCGTTGAATGGTGGCTCTGACTATGATGACAAAATAGAGCAAATCAATCAAAAAATCGAAGATTATGAATTGTCATATATCAGGAATGAAATTTTTCAACTTTTAAATGGTATTGAGGAAGGAGCCAAGCGAACTGCTGAAATTGTTCGAGGGTTGAAAGTTTTTTCTCGTGCCGAGGAACAAGACGTAAAGAGTGTAGACTTGGTAGAGGGCTTGGAATCTACTTTAACTTTATTGAACAACTCTACCAAAAATGCCGTTAAAATAACACGTAATTATGAATCTATTCCGCGAGTAGAGTGTTACCCGGGGAAAATGAATCAGGTTTTTATGAATTTGTTGAGCAATGCGGTTTACGCCGTTAAAGCAAGGCACGGAGAAGATAACGGCGGTGAAATTGTTGTACGTGCCCGATACATTGACGACAATGTAGAATTTAAGATTGAAGATAACGGTTACGGAATACCTGAAGAAAAGTTAAGTAAAATTTTCGACCCTTTTTTTACCACAAAAGACCCGGGTGAAGGCACGGGTTTGGGATTATCAATTAGTCAAAGTATTATTGCAAAGCATAAAGGTAAACTAGATGTATGGTCCAAGCGCAATGAAGGAACTATATTCACAATAACAGTTCCCGTTAAAATGAAAGCAGATGAGTTATCGTGATTTAATTCCGAATCCCAAGGTTGTTTATGTTGATGACGAGAAAGAGAACTTGAATTCTTTTAAAGCTATTTTTCGCAATCATTATGATATACACATCTTCGATGGTGGATTGGAGGCACTGGACTTTTTGAAGAATAATGAAGTCCAAATCGTTATTACGGATCAGCGAATGCCTCATATGACAGGGGTCGAGTTTCTCGATGAGGTGAGGCGTATAGACAAAAAGATTATCACCATGCTTATTACCGCATACCACGATTTTAAGCCGGCGGTAGAGGCAATTAATAAAGGGGAAATATACCATTACATCACTAAACCTTGGGAGGAGGATTATCTGAGAATAATTATAGACAGAGCTTTAGAAAAGTATGCGTCAAGTATTTTACTTGAAGTGCAAAACTCCAAGCTGCTAAAAGCAAATAAAGAGTTGGATCGCTTTATTTACAGTGCCAGTCATGATTTACGGGCTCCGCTCACCTCAATTGTAGGTCTTACACGACTTATTCGCGAGGAAGAAACTTCTCGAGCCGTTGCCGAATACCTGGATATGATCGATTCCAGCGCAGAAAAACTGGAAGAAGCACTAAAGAGCTTTGCATATTTCTCTGAGAACATGAGGCTCATTGACCGGCCCGAGGAGTTAAAGGACGTCGAAAAAGTGGTGAAAAAGGTAGTTGCCGACGTAGCAGAAATAAGTAAGGACTTCAGTAAAATTAATTGTACAATTAAAGTAACTCAAAAGTCACCATTTAAAACTGAGGTGAATAGGTTCCGCATCGTTTTGAGCCATTTGCTTTTTAATGCGGCTAATTTTCAAAATTACGATGCTAAAGAAAAGAGTGTTCATGTCGATGTGAAAGTGTCACAGGCGAAAATGATACTGGAGGTCAAAGATAACGGAATAGGGATACCGAAAGGGATCAAAGATCGTGTTTTTGAGATGTTTTTTAGGGGCAGTGCACAAAGTAGGGGAACAGGGATAGGTTTGTATATAGTGAAAGATGCCGTTTCTAAACTTCGAGGAGATATCTTTTTCGAGTCAGAACTCGGAAATACTCGTTTTACCGTTGTGTTGAATGAAATGAATTGATGGGGTATTTTTTACTTATGAGATGCGTCGATTTCGAATATCGAGGTTCATTTGAACCTGGGGTGGAATTGAAGTAAACTTTCTTTTAAATGACTGCTGTCGAGTTCAAAATAAATCTCAGTAGTAGTTATGGATTCATGCCCCAGCATATCCTGAATCGCTCTCAAATCGGCTCCGTTTTTCAATAGTTCGGTGGCAAAGCTGTGCCGCAAGGTGTGCGGACTTATTTTCTTTTGGAGGCCGGCAGCGGCAGCAGTTTTCCTCACCATCAAAAAAATCATCTCGCGGCTGAGTCCGTTACCTCTGTTGTTCAAAAACAGAATATCTCTCGCACTATCATTTACCTTAGTGTGATTTCGCTCTTCGAGGTAAAATTTAATCCATTTTGAAGCCTCCTTGCCAATGGGAACCAATCGCTGTTTGTTCCCCTTTCCGGTTATGATAATGTAGCCTTGGTCCAGCCTGAGGTTTGATATTTTGAGTGTTACCAATTCTGTGACCCGCACGCCGCAACCGTAAAGTGTCTCCAATATGGCTCTGTTTCGTGTACCGTTATTAGCCGATAAATCTACGGCGTTGATGAGTTTCATGACTTCATCATGGCTCAAGGCATCAGGGAATTTGCGGGGAACGGCTGATGTTTCGAGCAACTCGGCCGGATTTTGCTCAATGTAATTCTCCAATACCAAGTACTTGTAAAAGGTTTTTATCCCCGAAATGGTGCGGTTTAAAGTCGTTTTTTGAACTCCCGTTTTACTCAGGGTTTGCACAAACTCAAACAAATCATTTTCACCTACTCGGTCCGGCGGTTTCTCATTATGGTGCTCGGCAATGAAGTCGTAGAGTTTGGTCACATCTCTTTTGTAAGATTCAACAGTGTGCTTGCTCAGCGAACGTTCAACCTTTAAGTAACTCGTAAAACCTTTAATGATGTGCGACCAGCTGCTCATTCCATTTCCTCTTTACCGTGAAAGGGCGGGTAATCCGGAGATAGGTGAAAGAAGTAAACATACACCCGAATGATGTATCGTAATGTATCTATCTGAAATTCAAAAAGTGACTTGGGGTACTTCTCTTTAAACAGTACCGAAACATAGGCCGGGACGGCTAGAATTTGACAGGCTAAAACCCTGAGAATAATTACAAAAAGGTGTGGTATGAAAATAAAGACAGGACCAAACAAAAATCGGAGCAGGGTTAATTTACGATCAACCTTTTCGGGTAACGGGAAATTGAGAAAAACATATTCGTCCCGTTGGTGCAATCCAAAAGAAGGGTAACCGTCATTGAGGTGATAAACTCTATTGTGTAAACGCGCGCCCCAGTGAAAGAAGTTCTCAATAAAGCTGTGTGATTTTTCGGGGTAATACCCTTTAATCAGAATAAAAAACGTGACATAAAGATAGTGGTAAAGAAGGGCAATTTCCACAAATAAAAGTACGAACACATGCGGAATTACAATATAGAAAAATCCGAAGATTGAGCGCAGCAGCAATTGATTTCTGCTGTATGTGGGTTGGTGAACTACTTTTAATTCCATGTTGCAAATATCGTTGATTTATATGCAAATTACAACAAGATTATGGAACAGTCATAAAACAAAAAAGGCCGAACCGCTTAGTTCGACCTTTTTATTATTTTTATTTGTGAACGATTACTTCACAACAAATTTACCTTTCATCATTCCGCTATGACCGGGGAATGAACAAATGAAGTCGTAAGTTCCTTTTGCGGGAGCTTCAAAAGTGATGGTTGTTTCATCACCGCCGCCAATTACATCAGTATGGGCAATGATGTCTCCTTCGCGACCTTCGGGAATGTATTGTGCATCTAATCCCGCATCAACAGCCGCGGCAGAAAAATCTGCAACGTCAACACCTTCATTTAAAAGCACAAAATTATGACCCATGGCCTCAAGACTCATTTCGCCGGTGTGTACCAGAGTTAGAGTTACTTCTTGACCTTCATGAACCGTCAACTTTTCCTTGTTAAACTTCATGGCGTCACTACCTTCAATCGTCAGTTCAATTGACTCGGCAATTTCCTCTTCCTCTTCTTCAGCTTGTTGGAGTTGAACTTTTGGTTTTTCTTCTGTTTCTTGTTTTTGATCAGAGCCGCCATCACCGCAAGCAGTGAACATTAAGCCGGCTGTAATTACACTAAAAAATACTTTTTTCATTGTTTCGTTTTTTATAGATTATGTTTTTGCAAAAGTACAATCTTTAGTACAATCTGAAAGTGTTTTTGTTCTTATAAAGGGCTATGTTTATGTGGTGAGAGAACAGATGAGCAAAGCGCCGCTAAGTGATTATTGTCACAGCCGTTTCCATTATGCTTTTGTTCCTTTGCATAAATTTAATTATAAAGATTATAAGATTATGGCAACAATAAATCTCACAAGCGAGGAATTTAAGAAAAAGTTTTTTGACTACACAAAAACACAGGAATGGAGCTATGACGGTGATAAACCCGCAATAATCGACTTTTATGCCGATTGGTGTGGACCGTGTCAAGCTTTGGCGCCGGTTTTAGAAGATCTTTCAAACGAATACGAAGGTAAGTTGGATATTTACAAAGTAGATACTGAAAAAGAAGGCGAGTTGTCTCGTGTTTTCGGTATTCGCAGCATTCCTACAATGTTATTCATTCCCAAAACCGGCCAGCCCATGATGCAACCCGGCGCTCTTCCCAAAACTACCTTGGAAGAGGTGATTCAAAAAGAGTTGTTGTAGGTATTTAAAAAGTCTGTAAGTGCATAGGGAGACGCTCGTACTGTAAATCATGAATGGCTATATGAATTGGTGTTTAATTTCGTAAAATGACACAAAACGTCAATTTTAATCTTGCGGAGAATTATTTTCGGTTCTGACCATAATCCATATTGGTTATTTATTCTTTGGTGGTCGCAGTTTGGAAACGATGTATCCAAAGGTCATGGATATTAGAAAAGATGGGAGCAGTACATCCATTTTTTCAAAGTATATGCCGATACCATCCAATTCTTGGAAAACAAATTTGAACAGCGGAACGGATAAGAATCCTGTAATCATTGATGCTATGGCGCCTTGAACGGAATACCCTCGCCAAAACAGAGACAAAATGATGACGGGACAAAAGCACGCGGCAATGCCGGACCAACCGAAAATCATCACCCAAAATACTTGTCGTTCAGGGGATAGTATGGCAATACCCAAGGCAATCAATAAGGCCGTCATGGCCATAACGAAGGTGACCCACCGCGAGATTTTCGTTAATTCTTCATCTTTTAAGTCGGGG